>JAFUXY010000205.1 GCA_017477005.1 Lachnospiraceae bacterium
ATCAGATAAGCGATCGTCTCCGTGTCGATCGTCGTCTGAAAGATCGCTCCCGTCCGGGACAGCTCCCTCCGCAGCTCGTTGGCGTTGATCAGGTTGCCGTTGTGCGCCAGAGACAAGGCCCCTTTAATGTAATTGAGTACCAAGGGCTGCGCGTTCGACACCGTGGATTCTCCGGCTGTCGAGTACCGGACATGCCCCACCCCGATATTTCCATGCAGCTTTTCTAAGGTTTCCCTGTCAAACACCTCGTTGACAAGGCCCATGCCTTTGAAAGAATCGACCCGCCCCATCGGACCTTCCGTATCTGAAACGGCGATACCACTCGATTCCTGACCCCGATGCTGCAAGGCGAACAGCCCATAGTAGATCGAAGAAGCGACTTCTCCTCCATCCAAATCATAGATGCCAATCAGCCCGCATTCCTCATGGAGCTTTGTATCACAGCCTGCGTCCCATCCCTTGACATCGCTCTCCATCACTCCTGAAACTCCTCTCCCGTCAACAACAGAAACGCCTCTCTATATTTGTCAATTGTACGTTTAATAACTTCCTCCGGCAATGTATAACCACTGTCCGGATTCTCCTTCAGCCAATCCCTGACATACTGCTTGTCAAACGAGGGCTGCCCCTTTCCGGGCTCGTACCCTTCCTTCGGCCAAAACCGCGAGCTGTCCGGCGTCAGCATTTCATCCGCCAGCACCACCTGCCCCTCTTCGTCCAGACCGAACTCAAACTTCGTATCCGCTATGATGATCCCTCTTTCAAAGGCGTATTCGGCGCAGGTCTTGTACAAAGCCAGCGTCGCTTCCTTCAGACGCTCGGCGTACTCCCTGCCCTTCCCGGGATAGAGCTTTTCGATGGTCGAGACGGTATCTTCAAACGTCATATGCTCGTCGTGCAATCCCAAATCCGCCTTTGTCGTCGGCGTATAGATCGGCTCGGGCAGCTTTTCCGATTCCATCAGCCCGTCCGGCAGCTTGATCCCGCAGACTGTGCCATCCTTTTTGTAGCTCTCCCACCCGCTTCCTGTAATATACCCTCGCACAATACACTCTACCGGCAGCATCGTCAGCTTTTTGCACTTCATCGCTTTTCCGGCAAAGGCAGGGCTTCCAAAATAGGGCGGCATATCCTCTTTCTCGATCGAAATCATATGATTTGGAATAACGTTTTTTGTTAAATCAAACCAGAATTTTGACATTTGTGTCAATATTTTCCCTTTTCCTTTGATCTCATTTCCCAAAATCACATCAAAGGCGGAAATCCGGTCAGTCGCCACCATGATGATGGCGTCGCCCATATCGTATACCTCGCGTACCTTTCCTTCCTTGACAGGCTTCCATTCTTTCTCTGGCATTTCTTCCTCCTTCATAAAGTGCCTCAATCCTCTTCTCCATTCATACGGCTTCGCACCCGGACCTCCGCTTCGCTGGCGCCGGGATAGCCAGTCTCTTCCGCCATTTCATAATACATCAACGCCGTTTTCAGATCCCGTTCGACCCCATATCCATTTTCATAAAGAAAGCCCAGATTGATCTGCGCTTTTTCATACCCGAGCGCCGCTGCCAGCTTCTGGTAGTAGACGGCCTGCGAATAATTCGCTTCCACCCCTCTTCCATCGAAATACATGCAGCCGATTTCGTTCAGCGCCGGCGCGTAATTCTTCTGCGCCGCCCGCTCAAAGCACAGCAGCGCTTCTCCGTAGTCCACCGCCGTGCCGTACCCCATTTCATAGGAGATCCCAAGGTAATATTCCGCCATCGAATAGCCTTGCTCAGCCGCTATTTCAAACGCTTCCTTGGCGGCCGTGGGATCCTTTTCTACGCCGATCCCCTCCATATACAAAATCCCCAGCCGGGTACGAGCCGCGTTGATCGAATACCGATCCTCAATCCGCTCAGAATCGGAATCCGCCACCCTTTGATAGAGCGAAAACGCCTTTTTCGGCCGTTTTTTCGTGCCAATTCCCCGTTCGTAGAGATACCCCAGATAATAGGCTCCGTCCAGAACCCCCTGCTCTTTCGCCGTTTGGATATTGTCAAACACTTCGTTCTTCGCCGCCTTGTCCAACGGCGTACTCTGCAGGCCGACCCGCCCCAGCCCTACATAGCCCTGCGGATCGCCATGCTCTACGGCCCGTATGAAATACTGCCTGGCCAGCTCCAGGTTGGTATCCACGCCGCAGCCATTCAGATACAGATACCCGATACCGCTCGCCGCCTGCACCTGTCCATAGGCATCCGCCGTTCGATACCAGTCGAAGGCGCTCGAAAAATTCTGCTGTACGCCCCCGATTCCATAGTCATAGCACACTCCGAGCCGATAGCACGCATTGGCATCCCCATCGTAGGCCAGCACCATCAGCTCTTTTTCTGTCATCGACAGATAGTCCGGCTCCGGTACTTCCCCCACCCGCCTGGGCTCTGTATAGGTATGCGCATCCGTCGACAGATGCGGCGAACGCAAGGCCGCCTCTGTCAAAAACAGGGCAAAAAGGAGGACAACCCCCATCTGAATCCACTTTTTCATCCACACCCACTATCCAAAAAAGAATCCGACCATTATCATTTTGATTATAACACAACATTTTTTGAAAAGAAACATTGCTTCACAATCCCTGTCTATGGTATTATAAAGGACAGCAATTATCTATCCATATTTTTACCAAAAAAGGAGGAGGTTATTATGAGTCAATTGGTACTGATTCGACATGGAGAAAGCATCTGGAACAAAGAGAACCTTTTCACCGGCTGGGCGGACGTGGATCTGTCGGAGAACGGACACAAGGAAGCGGCCAACGGCGGCAAGGAATTGAAAAAAGAAGGCTTCTCCTTCGATATCTGCTATACATCCTATTTGAAGAGAGCAATCCATACGGCGAACCACGTATTGGAAGAACTCGACGAGGAATGGATCCCCGTGATCAAGACCTGGAAGCTGAATGAGCGTCATTATGGCGCACTGCAGGGTCTCAACAAGTCCGAGACCGCTGAGAAATATGGTGAGGATCAGGTGAAGATCTGGCGCCGCTCGTTTGATGTGACCCCTCCTGAATTGGAAGAGAGCGACGATCGCAATCCGGCCAACCAGACACAGTACGCCGGTGTGGACAAGAAGGATCTTCCGCTTACCGAAAGCCTCAAGATCACGATCGACCGCGTGGTACCGTATTACAAAGAGGTTATCCTGCCCGACATCAAGGCCGGAAAGAAGGTTCTGATCGCAGCGCACGGCAATTCGCTTCGCGCCCTTGTGAAGTACCTCGACAACATTTCCGACGAGGATATCTTGAACCTCAATATCCCGACGGCTGTACCGTTGGTATACGAACTCGACGACGACTGCAATGCCGTTTCCCATCGTTATCTGGGAGATCAGGCTGCGATTGAAGCCGCTATGCAGGCTGTAGCGAATCAGGGAAAAAAGAGCTGATCAACCAAGATGGATGAATTATCACGCCTTATCCGCGCCAAAAACAACATACGCTTTTGCAGCGAATGCGGTACGCAAATGGGCTATTCCGCTGTCCACGGCATCTTTACCTGCAAGAATTGCGGTGCCGCCTACAAGGATATCTACGGCCACATGAAAGAGCTGTTGGAGGAAACACCCACCCTGTCTTTGGCGGAAATGTCGATGATATTGAATGTTCCGCTGCGCCAGCTTCGGCAATATGTACGCAACGGAATTTTAGAAAATCCAAACATGGATCAGGAACCCTGAAAATCGCTCCCCATTTTTGAGAAAGAAGGAGGCAATGTAGTATGGATCAATTAGCCATGGCCGCGAGACGCCGCAGAAGATGCAAGCAGTGCGGCTCATTCATGGATTATATCTCTTTGGGAGAGTACAAATGCCCTTCCTGCGGCTTTGTAGAATTGGATGATTACGGCAAGATTCGGTCTTATCTGGATGAAAACGGCACGGCATCGTCCGCCGAAATCGAATTGGCCACGGGCGTACGGCGTTCTGTGATCAACGAATATCTCAGAAAAGGAAGATTGGAAATCACCGATGGTTCCTCCGTATTTCTCAAATGCGAACGCTGTGGAAAGGACATCAAGTTTGGACGCTTTTGCGCCGCCTGTGCCAAAAACATGGTTTCCAAGATGGAAGAAGCTATTCCACCCGAGGAGATCGGGGAAGAACCGATTCCCCTCGCCCAAAAGAAACCGGCCCACATGCGTTTTGCAAAGCGCAAATAAAGCTTTCCCCCCGTCCTTGCCGACGGGGGATTTTTGTAAGCGACCCACATTTTTGCATTTTGAAAAATCATACACGCAAGGAGGACGATAGAAATGAGTATTGTCGCAGGATATATCGTACCGCATCCACCGATTGCCGTTGCGGAGATCGGCCGCGGCAGAGAAAGAGAAATTCAACCTACCTTAGACTCCTTTGAGAAGATCGCAAAAGACATAGCCCGCATCCGACCGGATACGATCGTTTTGACCTCGCCGCACAGCATATTGTACCGGGATTATTTTCACGTATCTCCCGGACGCGCTGCGACAGGCGATTTTGGAGGCTTCGGCGTTTCGCAGGTGTCCATTACCGTTTCCTATGATACAGAGTTTTCCGATGCCATCGACACGATTTGCAACCAACGTTCGTTTCCGGCTGGCGTGTTGGGCGAACAGGACAAGACCCTCGACCACGGCACGCTGGTACCGCTCTACTTCATCCGAAAGCAATACACGGACTTTTCTCTGGTACGCATCGGACTCTCTGGGCTCCCTCTGCAGACGCACCATGCCTTTGGCCGGATCCTCTCCGAAATTTCAGAAAAACTGGGGCGAAGAACCGTCTTTGTAGCCAGCGGCGACCTGGCGCATTGCCAAAAAGAGGATGGGCCATATGGCTATCGCCCAGAAGGACCTGAGTATGACAAGAAACTCATGAACGCTTTAGAAAGCGGCGATTTGGAGAAGTTATTAACTTTCGATGAAACTTTGTTGGATCGCAGTATGGAGTGTGGACACCGTTCCTTCTGCATCCTGGCCGGCGCGCTGTCTGACAAGCTCTATCAGACAAAAACCTATTCCCATGAAGCCACCTTTGGCGTTGGCTATGGCTTTGCATCATTTCATGTAGAAGGAGCGAAGAAAATGAATACACATTCAACAAAAGACCCCTATGTAGAATTGGCAAGGAATACAATTGAAACCTATGTCAAGACAAAAGAAATCTATGAACCGCCGACCAGATGGGACGAGATGGAACAGACCCGAGCCGGCGCCTTTGTCTCGATCCACTCTCATGGCATGCTGCGGGGCTGTATCGGAACCTTCCTGCCCACTCAGGACACGTTGACCGATGAGATCATCCAAAACGCGATCTCTGCCTCCACCAGAGATCCCCGCTTTGCGCCCATTTCGGCGAACGAGCTTCCCTTTCTCGACATCCATGTGGATATCCTGTCGGAGCCGGAGCCAATAGACTCCGAGAACTTGCTTGATGCCAAACGCTATGGGGTCATCGTTGCGCACGGGATCAAACGCGGCCTTTTGCTGCCGGATCTCGATGGCGTGGACACGCCGGCCCAGCAGATCGAAATCTGCAAACAAAAAGCCGGTATCCACCCCGATGAAACAGATCTTGAGCTGTTTCGCTTCGAAGTGGTCCGGCATGTTTGACATCTAAGGAAACGCTGATTTCATCGTATTTCCTCGAGCGTTTTCGAAACCATCCTTAAACAACAATATCGTACTTCACGGCCTCGACGATCTTCGCTGTACCGCCCTCGGCAAAAAACCGTATCCCGATGTCCCCCACATCGGGATAGACATTGCCGGTCATCGTATAGCGCCCATCGTTGATGAACAGCTCGATGGAGCTGATATCCAGAAAGATCCGAAACCGCAGCCGCTCCTCCGGATCGATATCCGTTGTCCGGGTATTCAGGTCGTCTTCCCGGCCCTCAATCGGGATGCCTCCCTTGGTCCGGTCAAAGACCACTGCCCTCTGCTGCACATCATAATACAGCGCCGTTTCGTGTTCTTCCCCGACAAAGACCTTGACACCCAGCCGTTTTGCGTCCCCGGGTTCAAAGGAAACGAAAATCTCTGCGCAATCGCCCTCAAAGCCATCGATGGCCTTTTCCTCATCCTGCAAAGCAATATCCGAAGCCTCTACCCGATTTTGGCGATACCGCTCGATCTCCACCACTGGTGTCTGGTAGAGCCTTTCATCGTGGAACGACAGCTCTCTCGGCAGCGTGTACGTCCCCGCCCATCCGTCCGGTCTCGTAGGGAACGAGCGATCCCACATTTCCTTCCATGCAATCATGATCTTGCGTCCATCGGGCATCCGAAGGAGCTGCGCCGCATAGATATCGAAACCGCCGTCCAACTCATGGATCGAATGGATATGGAAGTGTCCTGTCTCAAAATCCAACTTTCCCTCCATATACAGCATCGAATGTATATTTTGATATTCGTGACCGATCTGCGGCAGATCCTGCGGACTGGAAATCACGATTTCCGTGCCGTTGCTCTCAAAATAATCCGGACACTCGTATACCCCGTCCAGATGGAAAAAGGCGTCATCCAGCTCCTCCTGCGGCCAGATCAAACGACCGTTGTACTCCCAGTGATACAGATCCGCAGAATGCATCAGGATCATATTTCCATAGCCGCCCTTCTCGACTGTGGCTTTTGGATCCTTGATCCGCACGCCGCACAGCGCATAGTAGATCCCATTGTGCTCAAGAATCTTGGGATCGCGGAAATCCGCCGTGCTCACTTCCTCATGCAGCATTTCCGCCGTCAGGATTGGATTCGAAGGCTCTTTTTTGAAATGAATCCCATCCTCTGAAAAGGCCAGGCATTGGCGCTGCCTCTCCATCTGCGCCGCCGTATACATCAACACCATCTGACCATCTTTCACGATCGTGCTGCCGGAACAGCAGCCATTCTCGACCTCGTATTCCTCATCCGGCGCCAGCGTCAGCGGCAAATGCTCCCATTTCACAAAATCTTCGGTGCAGACATGCCCCCAATGCATCTGTCCCCATTCGGGCTTGTACGGATAATGCTGAAAAAACAAATGCGCCTTTCCGTCAAAATAAATCAATCCATTTGGATCGTTTGACCAACCCGACTCCACCGTCGCATGATAACGCGGCCTGTAATCTTTTTTCGTCGTCTCTGCCATCGCTTCCTTCCTCTACTCTTTCCCCTTTTTTGCAACCATTCCGTTACAGATTTTTATCGATACCCCGCCAAAAACTGCCTTGTGCGTTCTTCCTTTGGATTGTCGATCACATCCTCCGGACGCCCCTGTTCCAAAATCCGTCCCTGATCCATGAACACCACATAGTCCGCCACATCCCGGGCAAACGCCATTTCATGCGTGACGATAATCATCGTCGTATGCCGGTTCGCAAGAGACCGGATTACCTTCAAAACCTCCCCCGTCAGCTCCGGATCGAGCGCCGAAGTAGGCTCATCAAAGCATAGAATATCCGGATGCATCGCCATCGCCCGCGCGATCGCCACCCGCTGGCACTGCCCACCCGACAACTGATGCGGATAATTGTTCACCCGGTCGCTCAGCCCCATCTGATCGAGCAGCGTCAACGCATTCTTTCGTATCTCGGCCTCCTTGCTGCGGAAATCCCCTTCCTCTTTGGCCGCCAAAGACGGCGCCAGACAGACATTTTGCAGCGCCGTATACTGCGGAAAAAGATTAAACGACTGAAAAACCAGCCCAAAATGCAGCCGCTTCCGTCGGATTTCCGTCTCACTGACCTTTTTCGACTCCCCGCCGCCGAACAACAGCTCGCCATTCACCGAAATCGTCCCCTGATCCGGCTGCTCCAAAAAATTCAGACAGCGCAGCAGCGTAGTCTTTCCGCTTCCCGAAGACCCTATGATCGACACCACATCTCCCTTGTCCATTGAAAAGGAAATGTCCTTCAATACCTGCGTCGCTTCAAAACTTTTTTTCAGATTTTTCACTTCGAGTAAAGCCATAATGCCCCGGACACTCCTTTTGCTTCAGACTACAAAATAATCCAGCTTCTTTTCGATCGCATGAAACAGCACGGTCAACAGCCCCGAAAACACCAGATAAAAGGCGCCGGTATAAAACAATGGCCAGATGATCCCGGCGCTCTTGATGAACGATTGCCCGCTCCAAATGATTTCATACACTGCGATCACCCTCGCCAACGAAGTATCCTTGACCAAGGTAATGATTTCGTTCGACATCGGAGGCACGATCCGCTTGATCACCTGCAGCAACACGATACGGAAAAAAATATCGGTACGAGTGAGTCCCAAAACCTGCCCGGCCTCGTACTGCCCCACCGGGATCGACTGTATGCCTCCACGGTAGATCTCCGAAAAATAGCAGGAATAATTCAAAACAAAGGCCACCAAGGCCGCGAAAAACCGCCCGCTGTCTCCGGAACCCCAGACATTTTGATGGATGATGATACCTGGTCCGTAATAGATCACCAAAAGCTGCAGCAACAGCGGCGTCCCCCGGATCACCCAGATCAAGAAGCGGATCGGGATCCGCACGATGCGCAGCGGATTCATCGAACCAAAGCTGATCACCAGCCCCAGCGGGAGGGCGAAAACCAATGTCAGTGTAAATAATTTAACCGTTGTAAGAAACCCTTCCAGCAGGGACTGTGTGACCGTAATAAACATACTATTTTCCTATTGCTCTATCAATGCATCCTGCACGCCATAGGTTGTCGCGATCTCTTCGAGGCTGCCGTCCTCATAGAACTTCGCCAGCTCGTCGTTGATATAGGCCGCCAAGTCCGATCCCTTGCGGCAGCCAACGCCGTATTCTTCGGTCGTCAGCTCCAACGTATGGGTCAGATCCGGATAACTGGTACCCTCACCGATCATTGCGCCCGCCATCAAAAGGTCGATGATGCTGGCATCGCTGGTCCCTGCTGAAATCTCCATCAGCGTGTCCGACTGCTGTGTCAAAGAGGTATAATTGAACCCATTCTCCTCAGCGGCTGTTTCACCGGCCGATCCGGCCTCTACCGCAAAGGACAGCTCCTTCATGCTCTCTGCATCCGGATAATTGTCCGCTTCCTCGCTCTTCATCACCACCACCTGCGCATTGTTGCAGTAGGCATTTGAGCACTCCATTGCGTTTGTCACCTCAGGAGTCAGCGTCATGCCATTCCACACACAGTCGATGCTCTGATTTTCCAATTCGAGGATCTTGTTGTCCCAGTCGATTTCCACGAACTCGACATCTACGCCCAGATCTTCGGCTACCTTTTTCGCCACATCCGCGTCAAAACCGATCCAATCGCCGTTGTCATCCTTGTAATCCATCGGCTCGAAATCCGTGATCCCGACCACCAGCGTACCCTTATCCTGGATGTAGGCCACGTCGCTGTCGCCCTCGGTCTCTGCCACATCCGCCGCAGTCTCGTCTGTCGCTTCCTCGCTATCTTCTGCGGCAGCATCCGTCGTTTCCTCTTCGGCCGGCTCCGCGTCAGCTTCTGCCGTTTCTTCGCTTTCGGCCGCCGTCTGATCTGCGCCGGTATCCGCGCTGTTTGATGAACCACCGCAGGCCGCCATCGAGAAGGCCATACAAGCCGCCATAGCCATTGAAAGTAGTTTGCGTTTCATGAATTTTTCCTCCTTTTTTAAAATGCATGCTTTCCACATACTTTGTAAACAGCCTTCCGCCGCCTACGATACATACACACTGACAAGGGTTTACTTTAGTAACTATTCAGTCAGTCCGCATCCCTCAAATCGCAAACACGCTGCTTCGCAGCTTTACCGCCACATTCGTGGCAGTTTGCTCATTGTCGGGTGCGAACAGCCTATGCGCCATATATGAAAAACATATGTCAGCCTGAACGCAAGCGTTCGTCTGCCAATGTTTTCATATATGACTGAATAGTTACTTACTTTATCATATTTCAACGGCTGTGTAAACTCTGACCGATTGCATTTTCAGATTTTATCCTTTCTCTGATAAAGCCGAATACCCCGATCAATCCTTTTCCCGCATCTGGTAATCAATATCCTCATCGATCATCCCCAGCATAATCTCGGCAAACCGCGGATCGAACTGCGTGCCCTTCCCCTTCTCGATCTCCTCCCGCACAACCTCCTGCGGCAAAGGATCCCGGTAACTTCGATGGCTCGTCATGGCATCGTAGGAATCCGCCACCGCAATGATCCTCGCGGTCTCCGGAATATCCTGCCCCTTCAACCCGTCCGGATAGCCCCGCCCGTCATACCTCTCATGGTGCCATCTTGCGCCGGATACGAGCTCAGGCATCTCTTTTATATTGCTCAGGATCCTCGCACCCATGACCGGGTGATTCTTGATCGTTTCGTACTCATCATCGGTCAGCTTCGCTGGCTTGTTGATCACGGTGTCCGGAACCCCGATCTTTCCGACATCATGCAGCAGCCCCATCATAAAGATATCCTCCAACTGCTTATCCCGATACCCGGCCCGCCTGGCAATCTCCTTCGAATATTTTGCCACGCGGGTAGAATGCCCGCTCGTATAGGTATCCTTTGCATCGATCGCCGAAGCCAGCGAGGAAACCACATGCAAAAAGAGGCTTTCGTTCTCCTTCGTCTTTTTATCCACCTCGTCCACCAGATGGCTCTGGAGATGGTCGAGATCGATCGTATGCCTCACGCGAAGGGTCAATACCTCGGGAACAAAGGGCTTCTTGATGAAATCCATCGCACCCAGCGCCAGTCCCTTGGCCTCCGTGTCCTCTTTTTCGTCTGCCGTCAAAAATATCACCGGCACTTCCCTGGCTTTGTCGAGGCTGCGCAGGGCCGACAAGGTTTCAAATCCATCCATCTCCGGCATTTTCACGTCCAACAGGATCAGATCCGGCACCGGATTTTTCTGTATGTATTCGAGCAGCGCCTTCCCGGATTTGATTGCTGTGACCCGCATCTTCGCCTTGCTCAATATATGTCCCGCCATTTTCAAGTTGGTTTCATCGTCGTCTACCACGATCACCCAATCCGCCATCGTCGTCTCCTTTCGCATTACCACTTAGGATTGATTCCTCATAGTACCCGCTTCAACCCCTGTACCATTTCCAAATACTCTGCGTCAAACACCGGATACGTTTCTTGGATTGCTTTTGCATCCAAATCGGCCGCCGCCCGCTCGAGGAAGAACGCCCGATCCGCCAGCGCGCTCGCCCCTATGGACTTCGCCGAACTCTTCAAGGCATGAATTTTCACTTCAAAGTCATGCCAGTTTTCCGCTTCAAAAAAAACGTCCAGCTCCTGTTTTTTATCCGCATAGGCTTCGACAAAATCCGACAGCAGCTCCACATAAAATTCCACGTCCTGACCGCAGAATCCGAGGCCGATTTCTACGTCAAATTTCTGTTCCCGAAGCGCCGCAAGCATAGCGTCCCAATCCGTCTCCCCACCCTCAGTCGAACCGCCGCTCTGTGCGCTCCCCTCATCCTCTGCAGGAGAAAATTCGAATACCTCCTGCCCCGGTTCAAATTCCAAACCCTCTTCTTCCGGCGCAAATTCCAAAGCTTCTTCCTTGGGTTCAAACTCCAACACGTCCTCTTTCGGCGCAAATTCCATCCTGTCTTCCACTGGCTTCTCCTCCGCTTTTGCCTGTCCTCCGACCCTTTTCCACTCGACCTTTTCTTCCGGCAACCAAGCCTCGAGCTTCTTCTCCAACTGAACGACCTCGATCGGCTTGGAAAGGTAATCATCAAACCCTGCTGCCAAATAGCGCTCCCTGGCGCCGGAGGTCGCATTCGCCGTGAGCGCGATCACCACACAACCCCTCGGAATCCAATCCTCCTTGCGAAGCCGTTTTAGCGTCTCGATTCCGTCCATTTTCGGCATCATATGATCGAGAAATACAATGTCATACTCGTTCTTTCTGATCTGAGCAATCGCCTCTTCTCCGGAGGCCGCTTCGTCCGGCACGATCCCGTTTCGCTTCATCAGACTCCTGGCCACCTTGCGATTCATTTCATTGTCATCGACCACCAGGATCTGCGCCTCGTTTGCGACCAGATAGGTCTCCTCCTCGCTCTGGTCAAAACTGTTTTTCAACCGTTCCGAAAAATCTCCGATCGGCTCATTGCTGATTACCTTTTGAACCAAGGCAAACGAAAACTCCGAGCCTTCTCCATATACGCTGTCCACCCAAAGCTCGCTGTTCATCATGTTGAGCAGCTTTGTCACGATCGACATGCCAAGCCCCGTTCCCTCGATATTTCGATTCCGCGTCTCCTCCAGCCTTTCGAACGATTCGAACAGCTTTCCCATATCCTCCTCTTTGATGCCGATCCCCGTGTCCTTTACCGAGACAAGCAGCGTGATCGAATCCTCCTTTCGATCCTTCCCCTCCACCGACAGCGTTACCTTCCCGCGCTCCGTGTATTTGACCGCATTGGTCAGCAGATTCATAATCACCTGACGGATACGGACATCGTCGCCGAATAGCGTACAAGGCAGTGTCCCATCGGCGTGCAGTTCAAAGTCCAACCCCTTCGCCCTCGCCCGCTCGGAGATGGAATTGATCAGGTCATTGATCAGCGAAGGCATATCGTACTTCACCGGCACAAGCTCCATCTTCCCGTCTTCGATCTTCGAAAAATCCAGGATGCTGTTGATCAGTGAAAGCAGCGTCCTCCCCGCCGATTGGATGTTGGCCGCATAATCTTTGATATCCCGGCTCTCTGATTCCCGCAGGATCATCTCATTCATGCCCAGCACCGCATTGATCGGCGTGCGGATTTCATGCGACATCTGCGCCAAAAACGAGCTTTTCGCCTTCCCGGCTGCAATAGCCGCATCCGCCGCCTCCTTTAGTTTTCGGTTTGTCTTATCCTGCCATCGGATCAGATCCGTCAAAAGCCGGTAGACCAGCACGATACAGAAAACAAAGGCCAGCACGCAGACCAACCCGTAAACGAACACCCAGCCATAGATTTTCACTGCGTTTGAAACCACATACA
>JAFUXY010000206.1 GCA_017477005.1 Lachnospiraceae bacterium
AAGCGTCCTGGCTATTTCCGTCTTGCCAACTCCGGTAGGCCCCACAAACAAAAGACTGGCCAACGGCTTGCCGTCCTCTATGAGACCAGCTTTTGCAAATTTGATAGCATTCACAACTTGCGAAACAGCGTCATCCTGCCCAAATATCTTTCCACTGATCCGCTCTTCAAGAGTCGCAAGACCGGCTATTTCATTCGTCTCAACAGTTTCAATCGGAACTCTGCAAACGCTTGTCAATATCTTGTTGATCGTATCCTTGTCGATTGTCTGAGCGTGCTTTGCAGGATGAAGATTCCTATACGATCCGGCTTCGTCAATAATATCGATAGCCTTATCCGGAAGATATCTTTCATGTATGTACCGAGAGGACATCCTGACCACATATTCCATGATACCATCCGGATATATTACCCCGTGATATTCCTCGTATTTTGATTTTAGACCTTCCAGAATTTTGATCGTTTCCTCCTCGGACGGTTCCTTTATCTCCACATTCTGAAATCTTCGAACCAGGCTCTTGTTCTTTTCAAAATATTTTTTATATTCTTCAAAAGTAGTCGCGCCGATGAATCGAATATGACCAGCTGAAAGATAAGGCTTCAACATATTGGACGCATCAAAAGAACCTTCTCCGACTGCACCCGCCCCGGATAAGTTGTGGATCTCATCGATATAAATAATGGGTTTTTCTTCCTTCCCAATCTCCGAAAGAACTTTTTTGAATCTTTTTTCAAAATCACCCCTATACTGCGTGCCTGCCAGCATCCCGCCAAGGTCAAGCGCGAATATCTTGGCGCCTTTGATAACGTCCGGAACATCATCAGTGATCAATCTCTGTACCAATCCATAGGTCAGTGCGGTCTTTCCCACTCCGGGCTCACCTATGTGAAGCGGATTGTTTTTGTCACGCCTGCAAAGGATCTGTATGGTACGCTCCATCTCCTCTTCCCGCCCAATAAGCGGGTTGATATCGGAAAGGGTTTCGTTGAGACAAGGAGCGTACATCTGAAAGCCACCCTGCTCACTTTTTGTCTTGACCGTCCCATCGATATCTTCGTGGATCGCCGTGTCCTCCTCGAAAATTGCCATCTCCTGCAGTATATCTGCTTCTGAAACTCCCTGTTGTTCCATATAATAGACCGCATAGCTGTCTTTCACATTCCAGATTGCATGTACGAGATGCCTGACATGAATTTCCTCGCTGCCGCTGCTGTACGCGCTTTGGGCAGCAAATTTTAGTACAAAGTTTGCTCCAACCGATAGGCGTGCTTCCTGGTCGGAAGTCCTGGCCACGTACTCCGAAATATATTCTACCAGTCGGCTGCGCAGCACAGCTATATCCCCACCACACTCCTCAAAAGCAGCGGAAAATGTCGGATCCTCCAGGATAGCAAGCAACAGCATCTCTGGTGTCAGAAATTCATACTGATTTTGGGCAGCATAGGACAAAGCGTTTTGAAAATACATAGCCGCCTCTTTTGAAAGATCCATCTTACGCCTCCTCCACTGTCATCCGGAAGGGGAATCCTTCTTCTTTGGCTCTCGCCAGTGCAGAGGTAACACGGCTGACTGCTATATCGTATGGGTACTTTCCAACAACAGCCTGCCCATTTTTGTGAACCTGCATCATAATGGCTTCTGCACTCACCGGATCCTTGTGAAAAATATCCACGAGAACACTCACCACAAACTCCATCGTAGTGAAATCATCGTTGATCATAATCACATTGTACTGTCTAGGCTCCTTGAGCATCGACCTCGTCTTCTCTTTTGTCGCTCCTTTTTTAGCCATAATCTCTTTCCACAGCTCCTTCCAAACAGTTCTCGTCTGCGGTACATATACTAGAAATACATCAAAGCTTCCCCAATGCTTTACTCATAAATTTTTCATTATCTATAATAAAA
>JAFUXY010000018.1 GCA_017477005.1 Lachnospiraceae bacterium
ATCATCTTCCTTGGAGAAGCCGTCAATGAGACTACGGCCAGCTTGACAGTGGCGCAGCTTTTGTTTTTGGAATCAGAGGATCCGGGCAAGGACATTCATTTATATATCAATTCTCCCGGAGGTATGGTGACGGCGGGATTTGCGATCTATGACACGATGCAGTATATCAAATGTGATGTATCGACCATCTGCGTGGGGCTGGCGGCTTCAATGGGCGCATTTCTTCTGGCCGGTGGCACGAAGGGAAAACGGCTGGCGCTGCCGAATGCGGAGATTATGATTCATCAGCCGTCGGGCGGTGCGCAGGGGCAGGCGACAGAGATCGAGATTGCCGCGGAAAATATTTTGAAGACCAAGAAGCGTCTGAATCAAATCCTGGCGGAGAATACCGGGCAGGATATTGAGAAGATTGCCGTGGATACAGAGCGGGATCACTATTTGAATGCGGAAGAAGCGCTCGAATATGGATTGATTGATCGCATTATTAGCAAGAGAGAGCAGAAAAAGGACGAAGAGTAAAGGAGCTGGTATTGAGAGGAATGATGAGAGGCGAGGAAAGGGTTCGCTGCTCTTTCTGCGGAAAAACACAGAATCAGGTTCGAAAATTGATTGCGGGGCCGAACGGAGTCTATATTTGCGACGACTGCGTGGATGTCTGCGGCGAGATCATAGAGGAAGAATTCGATGATGGCGAGCAGATTGAAGAGATGGATGAGGCGGTGGAGCTGAACATCAATCTTTTGAAGCCCAAGGAAATGAAAGCGTTTCTGGACGATTATGTGATCGGACAGGATGAAGCGAAGAAGGTGCTTTCGGTCGCGGTCTACAACCACTACAAGCGGATCTTGGCCGGGGGCGATATCGATGTCGAGCTCCAAAAGAGCAATGTGTTGATGCTGGGGCCGACCGGATCTGGGAAGACCCTATTGGCGCAGACGTTGGCGAGGATGCTGGGCGTTCCGTTCGCTATTGCCGACGCAACGACGCTGACGGAGGCGGGGTATGTCGGCGAAGATGTCGAGAATATCCTGCTCAAGCTGATCCAGGCGGCGGATTATGATATTTCAAAGGCGGAGGTCGGGATCGTCTATATCGACGAGATCGACAAGATTACCAAGAAATCTGAGAATGTCTCGATCACCAGAGACGTTTCGGGAGAGGGCGTTCAGCAGGCGTTGTTGAAAATCCTGGAGGGGACCGTGGCCTCCGTACCACCGCAGGGTGGGCGCAAGCATCCCCAGCAGGAGCTTTTGAATATCGACACCACCAACATCCTGTTCATCTGCGGCGGTGCATTTGCGGGACTGGATCGGATCATCGAAAATCGTCTCGACCGCAAGAGGATCGGATTCGATTCCGAGGGCAGTGAGCGGTATCACAAGGGAGAGGACGAGAATCTTCTTTTGCAGGTGCTTCCGCAGGATTTCGTGAAGTTTGGTCTGATTCCAGAGTTCATCGGGCGGGTGCCGATCAATGTGGCGCTCAATGAGTTGAAGGAAGAAGAACTGATCCGGATTCTGACGGAGCCGAAGAATTGTTTGGTTCGTCAGTATCAGACTTTGTTTGCCATGGATGACGTGGCATTGACCTTTGAGAAAGACGCGCTCAAAGAAATTGCAAAGAAATCGCTGGAGCGGAAAACCGGTGCCAGAGGATTGCGGGCGATTATGGAAAATGTTATGATGGATTATATGTACAATGTTCCGACGGACGATTCCATCACAGCCTTGTCGATCACGAAGGATCTGGTGGAGGAAAATATTCTGCTGATCGAGAGGGAAGAAGATATTATTCATTTAGAGGATCGAAAGGCCAGAAAGGAGAGCGCTTGATGCGCCCTCCTTTTTTCACATGGAGGAGATTATGAGCACGATAAGGGATTCGATGACGAAGGATACGGTGTATTTGGGGGAGGGACCGGCTGTCGTATTGATTGACCAGACTTTGCTTCCCAATGAAGTGAAATGGCTTCATCTGACAGAACGGAAGGAAATGTGGGAGGCCATCTATCTGTTGAAGGTCAGGGGCGCCCCGGCCATTGGCGTGGCGGCGGCGATCGGCATGTATGTATTGGCGGCGCATTACGAGGAGGCAGACAGGGAAGCCTTTGTGGCGAGATTCAAAGAGGACGCGGCCTATCTGAATTCTTCGCGACCTACGGCGGTCAACCTGTCCTGGGGGTTGAAGCGGATGCAGGGGACGCTGGATCGTATATTGGGATCTGGAGCAGCCTTGTCCGGAGAGTCTGAGAGGGGTAGAGGCGAAGGATTATTAAAACCGGATGAGTCCGATTGGCGGGAGGAGGTTTTGGGGGCGTTGAGGCGTGAGGCGCAGGCAATCCACGATGAGGATATCGAGGTATGCCGGAGGATTGGCGAGAATGGCCTTCCGCTTTTGAAGGATGGAGATGGGGTTCTGACACATTGCAATGCCGGAAAGCTGGCGACGATTCAATATGGAACGGCCACGGCGCCGCTCTATCTGGCCAATGAACGGGGGATGAGGCTTCGGGTCTACTGTGATGAAACGCGGCCGCTCTTGCAGGGAGCCAGACTGACAGCCTTTGAGCTTTCGGCTTCGGGGATTGACACGACGCTGCTCTGCGATAATATGTCCGCGTCTTTGATGCGGCAGGGGAAGGTCAACTCGGTGTTTGTTGGCTGCGACCGGGTGGCGGCCAATGGCGACGTCGCCAACAAGATCGGGACGTACGGCCTGGCCGTGCTCGCCCGCGAGC
>JAFUXY010000019.1 GCA_017477005.1 Lachnospiraceae bacterium
AGGATTGGATTGCGGCGATCATAACAAAACCACACACAAATAACGTCGGAAACCGGTCAACAGCGCCGGTGCGCAAGTATTCTGCCATCACCGGGATAAAAAAACCTACAGAAGCCAATGCCAAACAGCAAGAGACTATTCCAAAAAAAGCCAAGGGCTTATAAATGCGAAACAGCCGAAAGATCGTCATCAAAACCTTGATACCGTCTGAATAGGTATTCAGCTTGGACTCGCTTCCTTCCGGACGGTCTCGGTATGTGATCACCTCATTTTGAACGAACAGATTTTTATCCACCGCATGAATGCTCATCTCCGTTTCGATTTCAAAGCCCTGCGACAACACGGGAAAAGACTTCACAAATTGATAACTGAATCCTCTATATCCCGTCATAATATCCTGGATATTGCCACGAAACAACACGTTGATACTGGCACGCACCACACTGTTTCCCATATTGTGAAAGGGCCTTTTGTTTTCCTCAAAATAAGTGGACGACAGCCGGTCCCCCACCACCATATCTGCCTTTCGATCCAGCACAGCCTCCACCATGTTGGGAGCGAATTCCGCCGGATAAGTGTCGTCTCCGTCTGTCATAATATAGCATTTCGCGTCAATTTCCCGAAACATTCTGCGGATCACGTTTCCCTTTCCCTGCTGATACTCCCGCCGAACGATAGCCCCCGCCTCCTTTGCGATCGCTGTCGTTTTGTCAGTAGAATTATTGTCATAAACATATATTACCGCTTCGGGCAGGACTCTTCTAAAATCAGAGACCACCTTTCGTATTGTTTTCTCTTCATTGTAACAAGGAATCAAAACTGCAACCTTGTCCATCTATTCCCTTTCCTTTTTCCCACTCAAATCATTTCAGCCAGCTATCCTTGTCCCGCTTGATGTACGCCTTGAACATTTCAAGGTCATCTTTGGTGGTAAGCTTGATATTCTTGTCGCTGCCTGCGGCAAAATACAGGCGGACTCCGAGCTGCACCATCATCGTATTGGTATAGTTGGAACCGTCTATTCCTATTCCCTTTTCAAACGCCTCCTTGTACTTGTCATACAACAGCCGAAAGGCATAGGCCTGCGGGGTCGATACTCTTCGCAAGCTTTCTCTGGGCACATAGCGAATCGTCGTATTGGGCTGCTCGTCATCCACGATAAATATCTGCTCATTGTACGGAAGACTCGTGACCGCGTTTCCATATTACCTGGCTTTTATGATGATATCCGTCAACACCATCTCATCGATCATAGGCCGGATTCCATCGTGTATGATCACAATATCCTCGTCCGCAGCAGTGCTTTCGACGCGAAACACCCCATTGCGTATGGATTCCTGCACAGACTCTCCCCCTGCGATCACGTCCCGCAGCTTATCTATTCCGAACTGCTTTGAATAAGCCCACACCACGTCATGCCACCCCTCAATACAGACGACATATATTTCGTCAATCAGCGGGTGTTTCTGAAACCCTTCCATTGTATAAATCAGAACAGGCTTGTCATACACGTTGATAAACTGTTTCGGTATATCCTGGTGCATCCTCGAACCCACCCCACCGGCAACAATAATCGCAATTGTTTTCATCCATTTCTCCTTTCGCTTCACTCCAATATCAGGTCTGCTATCGAAATTCCTTCATGATAAGCAAAATAATCCCAGACATTTTTGTCATAAGCACTATCCTTTTCCTCAATTCCCGCCAGATCCTTCCCAGACGATAAAAAAATCTTTCCATACTTTCCATCCAAGGACTTTTCAAA
The DNA here is from genome assembly GCA_017477005.1 of Lachnospiraceae bacterium. Lineage (GTDB taxonomy): Bacteria > Bacillota > Clostridia > Lachnospirales > Lachnospiraceae > RGIG4930. Next base: position 1,766 of record JAFUXY010000019.1, read on the forward strand.
ACCGCTTCGTTTCAGTCCATAAGCCGGAATTTTTCTTGCACAAGCATAATGAAACAATACAGCATCGTTGGTAATCAATGTGTCACAGAAATACAATAGCTGCCTATAAGGCAACATTTTCCCCACAAAAGCACAAGGAAGATTTTCATCGTAACGTATATCAAAAAACTGCTCTCTGTGCGCAGGGTGATTTGTAAAAAGAAAACTATCCTCCGGAAGATTCTTTAGGCAAGTATCCAACGACCATCCCCATTTTTTTATATTTATTTCCGGTGCCTTCCCACTATACAAAAATGCGATAATCTTTTTCCCTCTAATCTGGGGATAATAGGAAAACCATCTTTTTTTGATGGCATCAGCGGCTTCATGTTGATTCAAACTCTCACTAGTCGGCGATTGAACACACTCTATTATAAATCCACCCTTGATATCCTTTTTGTTTTGAAGGAGCTCTGTTGTGTAAGGAGATATTGAACAAAGTTTTGTGTTTGCATCCAGAAAAAACCTTGATGAATCGCGCAACCAAGTATATGGAAGAGATATCAATATTTTTCTACAGCTTGTTTCGGTACAATCTCTTTTTTTTGCGAACAGTAGCGATTCATCAATCCCGATGCATACATCGGCATGCTGTAGATAATATTTTTTTGCTTCTTTGACTGCTTTTCGATAATGATAATTTCCCCTGTCTTCCTCCCAAGTAAAATAAGAAAACGAAACATTTGCAGGAATAAGCGTTTGTTGAAGAATCTTCAAATCCATACTCATTCCTCGCTTTTTTATACTCATAAAACAAATTTTTTTTGCCATAGCTTTATCTATCTCAAATACTCCTCAATTAATCCTGCAATTCTTTCACTGCTATGTCCGTCACAAGCTGACATATATTTTTTTGTGAAAAGATCCATCTTTTCATCTACTATCCATTCATTTGGCTTTCTTAAATAATCTGTCAACTCTTCTTGATTCCTAAGCATATGTCCGGGAAGATCCTTTTCGTAATCAAGATAAAATCCTCTCTCATATCTTTCATAATCGTAGCAGAAAAATACCATTGGTTTTCTCAATAGAGAAAAATCAAATATCACGGAAGAATAATCGGTCACCAGTAAATCCGCTATATACATCATGTCATTCGTAGTATATTCTCTCATCACATATATATTGTCATACTCTTCTTCTATGATTTTGTTTTCCATCACAGGATGAGGACAGATAATAAATAGCTGATTCGGCAGCAATGCCTTGCTCAATTTTTCAAAGTCAATCTCTGGACGAAAAACTTTTCTCCCTTCTCCTACATCTCGAAAAGTTGGCGCATACAATATGATTTGTTTTCCTGCCCATTCCGAAAACTGTGTAAATATTTTTTTTCGTATTTCTTCCTGCACGTTGCGATCCAAGATTAAATCTGTCCTTGGTACTCCTAAAGCTTGTACCTTCGCAAGCTCCAAATCAAATGCATCCGCATAGATCTGACGTACATAATCCGAGGATACACAAACCAGATTATACTGTGAATGGGTAGCTTTTTCGACATAAATTGGCAAATTTGTTCCTCTTTGACCAAACTTCTTAAACACTCCTGCAGCATGCCAGATTTGTATCACCATCTGCTCTTTTCGCATTGGAAAATATCTTAAATACCACAAATAATCATCTACAACAACCACCTTGCTTGTAGCCAAGGTTTGATAAAATTTCCACCGTGTTTCTATATCATGTGGTGTTTTTCCAACGCACATAGTTTTTCTCGCACATACTTTTGAATACAGTGCTTTGGAATTCTCTCCCAGTGCATTGTCCATACGCAGAGATACAAAGGCAACTCGCTTCTTCAATGGCATTCTTTTTTCAAGTCGCAAATATAGACTCTGAATTTTTCCAACTTGTTGCGTCCTAACGGGCAACAGCAATCTCCGATTCTTTTCAATCTCGCTTCTTTCAAAACGTTGCTCCTTCAATGACTCAATTTGATCTGAATACAAATATTGCTTCGCGAATCTTCTCCCTTCTTCATTCAATGTTCTTTCAGGAAATTCTTCTTCCGGATAAGAATAAATAACGATTCCATCATTTTTCAATGAATAATATCCTTTCTCGAATAATGTGCGTATTTCCCACTTTTCTGAGACGACTTGTTTCAAAAAAGATGTACGGAAAAACTTATTGCACATGATTTCATCAAGAACCATTTTTTCATTGTAGCTGTATTTTATTGTCTTCGTATCGAAAGCCTCCTTTTGTAGAAAAAGAGGCTGGGGCGTTCCATATCCTGTATGAAAAATACATTCAGACACAAAGTCAGTCGACGAACTGCACATAAAATTATATATCTTTCTAAGTGCATTTTGAGTATAAACTATATCTATTGAAGGAAATGCTACATATTCTGTATGAGCAACTTCCAATGCATTTTGGACAAAAGATTGATAATCCTCACATGAAATATATTGAATATTATCTACATAAATATTATGATCCTTTATCGTACATTTTACATATTGTGGCAAAATAATTTTGTAAAACACAAATTGTTGACCTATTATACTTCTTAATGTTGCAAAGAAATTTTTATTATCCTGATCAACAAACAAAGCGATTGTAAAAATAGCGTTTTCTAAAACATCTTTCTGCTCAACCCAAAGTCTATTCAAAAAGTATTCTGGAAGTATTTCCTGTAAGCCAGTAACACTTTCTTCGCTCAATTCCTTTTTCATTCTGCTTATGTTGTCCACAATCAATCTCATATATTTTAAGTCAGCATGCCAATATTTGTTGAACATTTGATTGAATATCAAGCGGATTTCTTTTTTTCTTATCTCTTGGATATAATGTTCACAATCTTGAATCTCTTCTTTTTTTAACCTTGAAGTGTCACCAAACTTCTGCTTCAATGCTTTTTTTGCTTTTGAAATAATTAAATTATAAGCAGAAATATAATCTTCAATTTGCTCCAATGTCAGTTTTGAAGTTAAAGATGCCATTTCTCCTTCAAACATACGTCGATAATGCATTATCACTTTGTTTAGACCTGTTATCATATTTGATTTATATATACAAGATAATGTGAAAACTCCATCCTCAGCATATTTTAATTTCGGTATACGAAACTGGTTTTCCTCAATTAACCGGCTGCGAAACAGCTTATTGCATAAAGAAAATGTATAAATTAATGATTTTGAAAATTTTTCTATTCTATTATGTCTAACTATAACATCCAAATCATGAATCGCTGTTGTCGAATACTGATCGAACATATCATATTTCGCAACAACAATATCCGCATCAAATTCCTTTGCCCTGTAGTACAGAGCGTCTAACGCATCATACTCCAAAAGATCATCTGCATCAAAGAAAAAATAATACTCTCCATTAGCCAAATCCATTCCCAGATTTCTAGCCGGTCCCGGACCTTCGTTTTCCTTGTGAATTACCCTCAAGAAGTCATACGCTGATGCATATTCATCCAAAATAAACGGCGTATTGTCGCTTGAACCGTCATCAACTACGATTACCTCATATCCATCCAAGGTCTGATTCAACACACTATCGAGCGTCTCTCGAATATATTTTTCTGCGTTGTAAGCCGGCATGATTACAGACACTTTTATCTTTTCTCGTACCTTTCTAAGACCAGAAATCTTTTCAATCGGCTCGTTTGTATAAATAACTTTTTCTAATCTCTCCCCTTTATTAAAAAGCACTCCATCAATCAATCGATCCGTGGACTTTCCGTCCATATACTTGCAATTTCGACGATGAAAATCTTCTAGTTTGGATTTCTTGAATGAGCCAATACGTATCTTTTCTATTATTTCCTGAATATTAAACACTGCTTCCCCGGGAATTGTATCCATATACTCATCATAGAATCCTTTTATCGCTGAATATTCGTCCAAGTCGAACGGATAAAAGAGCATTGGTTTCTGAAAAAAAGCAAACCGGAATATTTCGTTTGAATAATCTGTAATAAGCAAATCTGCAAGGAAAAATGCCGCATCATCTTTTCTTCTACTTACATCGATAATAAAATCACGATATTCTTCTGGTATGCTTATTTTTTCCTTTACGTAAGGATGCATTTTTATTAATAAAGCACTGTTCTCTTCCTTCAGAAATTCAGCCCATTCATCATAATGAATTTTCTCTTCCGGAAACCAGGCGTTTTCTTCATCACTTCCCCGAAACATGGGAGCGTATAAATAAACCCTGTGTCTATCTCTTATTTCTGGATATTTGCTTAAAATACTCTCTACAGCTTTTTCCCTATATGCACTGTCCAAATAAGTGTCTGAACATGGATCCCCTGTGATCAAAAACCGATCCGTAGGCAAACCGTAAGCTTCTGCAAAATGAAAAACTGCTCGCAATGAGGCCACCGGAAAAAACGTGCACTTATTATAATCCTCATCCAAAAATGGGGGCATTCCCAACCGATTAATCCTTGCTTTCCCTGCTAATTCCAAATCATCTGATATATGCCCGACCTGAACAATACTTTTCCATTCCGGAAATTTGAACCAGTCTATTGGCTCAAAATCCCCATCTGAAAAAACCAGATCGCATGTTGCCAGATGATAAACCAACTTAGAAAGTCGCTTCCACCCACATTCCTCCCAATCTGTCACTTTACGAAAGAATTGACTGATTTTAAGATCAGACAACATCTTCCTCTCTTTCATTCGATTGTAAATCGACTTTTCGCACCCTCCCCAACTATTTCGATTGCTGGAAGCAAATAGCAATTTTCTTTTGTGCCATGGGAGCTTCCTGACGACCGTGTGTAAAGACGAACATATGTAATATATCCCTTTTAAAAAAGGATAATGGGTATCTACAAAACGACTCTTTTCCTGTATCTCTTTCCTCAAAGAGCTGTCCTTGAAAGAAACATCCAAATATATCTCTGGCTTTTCTTCGGAACTGTTTATTATAATATCTGCTGTATAGCGATCCTTGCCCCTTTGTATCAACAAATGCTGATTCCATAGGTCTTCATCCATAGCTTCTTCTTTGGAATAGATATAGTTAATCTCATTGCCTTTATCCAAAACTACAATTCGATATTTTCCTTCTGCCAGCGGATTTCCATTATCTATTGCAAGCATATGAAATTGCACACGAAAACTATCGTTTTTTCCAATTTCTATACTCATCGGAGCATATTTTCGCTTGTCTTCATCTGCTAAAAAAAAACTTCGATTCAGAGAGCCTATTGTACACTCTTGAATTTCGCCCTCTATAATCAACACTGCTCTCTTGAAAAAAATACTATTAAAATATATTTTTCCTTCTTGCATTTCTACTACTCCGCTGTTCGATTCACCTCTATATTCGAGTTGCTTTCCTATTTCTTGGATATGATCGTTTTCATACCAATTCTTGCACCGGTGCTTCTTCAAATCGTTCCTTCGAACAATACCTTTTCTCCGACCTGTACCCGTTTCACCCCTGGCTCTTTTTTCTTGTTGAAATTGAAGCTAAGCATGTACCCGGTCGTCAGCCCGAAATAGTCCAAGTATTCACTTATCTGTTTTTCGCCTCTAGCGTTGTATCGTTCGCCTCTCCATATCTTGAGTTCCACGATGTATTAAATCCCCCCTCTCTAGCAAACGCATCCTTTCTCATCTCTTCTTCTGTGAGAAACAAATTGTACAACATGGTTTCAAATATTCTGTTCGATATACGAACCGTGTCGTTGTCATTTCGAATCAATCCATACATTTCCATCTGCACTATTTCGTCCTGCTGTCCATTGTATGAAATCCTTGCACCCTCCATCAATATACTTCGGATACTTATCTTCAGTTCAGGAAAACTATCCAAATTTTTTGTCAACGACTGAAACAAGGTATTGTTTTCCGACAAGAGAAGCTTGAGTGCTTCACATCCGTCACTCCTGCAAGGATGACGGACTGGAATGTCCTTGCTTTTTGATTTCTCCTCCCTTTTAAATAAAATGACCTAAGCCCGGCTAGAAAGTCAGGAAAAACTTGATTGTTCGTCGCTCTATCCACCTCATCCGCTTGCCAAATTCAGCAATTCCTCCAATTGCTGTTTCTCGGGAGAATTTTCGAACATAGGATTTTTTGATTTTTTCTTTAGAGTATCCCGGATTTCCTTTTTGAAATCGTCCTCCAGCTTCTTGATATCAGACTCTTTTTCAAGCAGGCCTATTTTCAGCGAATCGCTGCGCTGTTTGACAAAATATTCATCTGAAATATAATATTCATTTTTCCATTTTCCACTAAATGGTGCCCTCTCTCCAAATCCTATATTCTTCATCCATACCGGGTGGTTGTCAACTAGCAGATAAAAGACTATATTTTTTCCGAAATACTCGTCAAAAACAGGAATTCTTCCGTCAAAGAAATACCTCTTGCACAGCTTGCCGCAAACAGATTCGATAATTTCCTTCACTCCTTCTGTCGGTTCCCGGTTCTTCATCAAATACACTTTGTCGTCTATTGCATATGCGACTTGTACATTCGCATTGTCGTCGATACCAATCAAAGGGATATACCCGCTTACATACAACTCATCCTTCTCAATGCATAGGTTTTCAACCACCATTCGTAGTTGTGACATTTTTCGCAGCACTTGGCCATAAAGAAGATAATTGATGTCCAAGTAGACAGGCTCCAGTTTGAGATCTTCTCCGTATTTTCTCTTGAACAAGAAATATTTGTGCTCCCAATAAATATTTCTTTGCCTCAGTATCACCTCATCATCAAAGGTTTCCACCAAACTCAGCATATATTTTAAATACTGCTTTGTATCCTCCTTGGACATAGCCTCCTCTGGATATTCGACTGCACGAATTTTCCATCCAATATCCATCATCAAAATATTTTGTACATATTGAGGCACATATCCTAATTCTTCCACACATTTTTTTATTATATATTGCTGCAGCCTATTTTGAATAGGAAAATACGTTCGTCTATCTTCTTTTGCTTTACGAATCGTAGAATTATCTCTAATACGATACCAATATCTGCAATTACCCACTACGCCTAGTGTCATTTTATCACATAATATTTCCGTTAAATACTTTGTATCTTCTGACATAACTAATTCTTCATCAAAATCTACGTCAATTGCCTTAACATTTTTTATAAAGGAGCAAGTCGAATTCATACAACTCACTTCCCATTCTTTACGTAAATCTATAATTCTTTTCCCTTTTCTAAATTTATAATTTTGCCAATATTCTCCTTCTTTCTCTCCAAACATCACTATCGGAATGCATACTACATCCGTTTCATTGTAGTGTTCCTCGAAAAAAACTCCCACCCTTTCGTATGCGTCCAAATCAAAATAATCGTCCGGATCGGGAAAATTCACATATCTTCCTGTCGCCTTCTTCTTTCCCTCATTTCTAGCGGAAGAAACGCCTCCATTCTCTTTGTGGATAGCAATGATATTGTTTGGATATTCTTTTGCATATTCATCACAAATAGCCGAAGATCCATCTGTACTTCCATCATCTACCAAAATAAGCTGAATGTTTTCCTCAAAACCAATTGTCTGCTGCAGAATACTGTCTACTGCTTCTCTTAAATAGTCTTCCATATTGTATATGGCCATGACAGAAGAAAAAAGAAACTCGCCATTTCTTTGATCTTTTTCTGTATCTTGCTTCCACTCATTGACTGCACTTTCCTCTCGATAATGCACCG
>JAFUXY010000207.1 GCA_017477005.1 Lachnospiraceae bacterium
CATCGTGGTGGTCGTAGAGATCGCCGGTGGCGAAGGAGGCCAGGGACTCGCTGTAGAGCGAATACGGAGAGGTCGTTCCCGCCTTGATGATGTTGCCCTTGTAGAGCTTGAAGCGCACCTCGCCGGTCACATATTCCTGTGTCGAAGTCACGAAGGCACGAACCGCGTCGCAGAGAGGTGTGAACCACTTGCCCTCATACACGATCTGAGCCAGGCGGTTGGCCATATCCTTTTTGACCTCCATCGTCGCGCGGTCGAGGATCAGTTCTTCGAGCTGGTCATGCGCCTCCATCAAAATCGTGCCGCCAGGAGTTTCATAAACGCCACGGCTCTTCATACCAACCACGCGGTTTTCTACGATATCCACAATGCCGATGCCGTGCTTTCCACCGAGACGATTGAGCTCGCGGATGATATCGGCGGGCTTTTTCGCCTCGCCGTTGATGGAGACGGGCACGCCCTTTTCGAAGGTCATTGTCACGTATTCCGGTTCATTGGGTGCCTTTTCGGGCGTAGTCCCAAGCACGAGAAGCTCGTCGAAATTCGGTTCAATGGACGGATCCTCGAGCTCGAGCCCTTCGTGGCTGATATGCCAGAGATTGCGGTCGCGGCTGTAGCTCTGGGCAGCAGAGAAGGGCAGGTCGATGCCGTGGTCTTTGCAATAGGCGATCTCGGATTCACGGGAATCCAAGGTCCATTTGTCGTCTCTCCATGCGGCGATAATACGGATGTCGGGAGCCAGGGCCTTGATACCGAGCTCGAAACGGATCTGATCGTTGCCCTTACCGGTAGCACCGTGGCAGATCGCCGTAGCGCCTTCCTTGCGGGCGACTTCGACCAAGGTTTTTGCGATCAGTGGCCTGGCCATAGAGGTACCGAGCAGGTATTTGTTCTCGTAGACAGCGCCGGCCTGCACGCAGGGCATAATGTACTCTTCGGCGAATGTGTCATTCACGTCTTCGATATAGAGTTTGGATGCGCCGCAGGCAAGAGCCCGTTCTTCGAGTCCGTCAAGCTCTTCTTCCTGTCCGCAGTCGATGCAGCAGCAGATGACTTCATAACCATAATTCTCTTTCAGCCAGGGGATAATGGCGGTCGTATCCAGTCCGCCGGAATAGGCCAGTACTACTTTTTCTTTCATGAAATGTCACTCCTTATCAAAATGGGAAAAGACGGGTTCAAACACCAATCCCGTCTTTTTTGTGAAAATTACCGTTATTCACTATACTACATTCCCATATTTTTATCTACTTTTTTCTGTAAAATAGAGGTATAATATAAAACAAAGTATATATATGCTATAATTTGCAAACAAAAAAAGGGTAGCAAAACATAGAAAAAGTGGCAAAGGCAGATCAAACAGGAAAAAAGGAGAGAGCATGATCAAGGCGGGAATTATCGGGGCGACCGGGTACGCGGGCGCGGAGCTTGCAAGGCTGCTTGCGCGGCATCCCAAAGTGGAAATATCAGGAGTCGTCTCAAAATCATATGTGGGAGAGCGATTTTCTTCGATCTATGGAAATATGTTTACCATTTTGGATAGGGACTGCACCGGTGAAGATTTGGCCAAGCTGGCACAGAAGGTTGACGTAGTCTTCACGGCGACGCCGCAGGGTTTCCTGTCGCAATGCCTGACTTCGGCGATTCTGGAAGAGGCAAGGATCATCGATTTGTCGGCAGATTTCCGTCTTTCTGATGTTTCTGTCTACGAAAAATGGTACAAGATCAAGCATGGTTCTCCCGAATTATTGGAAGAAGCGGTGTACGGACTCTGCGAGCTGTATCGGGAGGACATACGGGAGACCCGGCTTGTGGCCAATCCGGGCTGCTATACGACCTGCTCCATACTGGCGGCTTGGCCTTTAGTCAAAAACGGTCTGATCGACCCGAAGACGCTGATCTTCGATGCCAAATCCGGTACCTCAGGCGCGGGACGCGGGGCCAAGACAGCGAACCTGTTCTGCGAGGTCAACGAGAACATCAAGGCCTACGGCGTGGCGACCCATCGGCATACGCCGGAGATCGAGCAGGAGCTATCGATCGCAGCGGGCGAAGAGATTCGGATCAATTTCACGCCGCATCTGGTGCCGATGAATCGGGGAATTTTGATTACCGCTTATGCAACATGCCAGGAAGGTATATCCGCAGAGGATATTCGGGCGGCTTATGAAAAATGCTATGGAGAGGAGTATTTCATCCGCCTGCTGCCGGAGGACGTTTGTCCGGAGACAAAGTGGGTGGAGGGCTCGAATTTTGTCGATATAGGGTTCTGTCTGGACGAGCGTACCGGCCGGGTGATTTTGATGAGTGCGCTTGACAATCTGGTCAAAGGGGCAGCGGGACAGGCCGTGCAGAATATGAATCTGATGTTTGGCTTTGATGAAAAGGAGGGGCTCGATGGCGTTCCGTTCTTCCCTTGAAGATGAAAAGATAGTAATACGCGCGATGACGGAGGCGGATTATGACGGGGTGCGGCGTTTGTGGATGTCGATCCGGCATTTGGGAATCCGCAGCATCGATGATGGCAGGGAGAGTATCGGGCGATTCTTGCGGCGAAATCCGGGCATTTCGGTAGTGGCCGTACGGGAAAATGAGATTGTCGGGTCGATTTTGTGCGGTCACGACGGGCGGACAGGCTGCTTTTATCATGTCTGCGTGAAGGAAGATTTCAGGCGGCAGGGCATCGGCAGCCGGATGGTTCGGTGGGCGGTCGAGGCGCTGAACGCAGAGAAGATTTCGAAGATTTCCTTATTCGCATTCGTGGACAATGTGATCGGAAATGATTTTTGGCGGCAGCTTGGGTTCCGACGGCGCGAGGATATGTTCAATTATGAGTGGCAATTAAATAAAGAGGATATTACCAGCTTTAATCAGTGAGTACTGTCCAACGAAAGGGAAGCTTGAGTTGTTGACCAGCGCTGGCATCCGCTAACAGAGCAAGTCGGATATTTCTTGTAGTAAAGGAGAGGACAAATGCAAAAAATAGAGGGGGGCGTGACAACGCCGATAGGATTTTTGGCAGCGCATACGGCGGCTGGGATCAAGTATGAGGACCGGGACGATATGGCGATGCTGTTCTCGACGGAGCCGTGCGAATTGGCGGGTACGTTTACCAAAAACGTGGTGAAGGCGGCGCCAGTGCTCTGGGACAGGCAGAGAGTGGAAGAGGGACGAGGCGTACGGGCGGTCGTGGTCAATGCTGGGATTGCGAATGCCTGCACCGGGAAAGATGGAATCCGCTTCTGCGAGGAGACAGCGGAGGCAGCAGCGGATTGTTTGAACATTGATCCCTTGCAGGTGTGTGTGGCATCGACCGGCGTGATCGGTATGCCGCTTCCGATGGATCGGATCAAAAACGGCGTGCGTTCGATGGCTCCCACACTTTCGGACTCAAGAGAGGCAGCCAATCTAGCGGCGAGGGCGATTATGACTACCGACACCCATCCCAAGGAGGCGGCAGTTTGTCTGTCGATCCACGGAACCGAGGTGCGGATCGGGGGTATGACCAAGGGCTCCGGGATGATTCATCCGAATATGGGGACGATGCTGTCCTTTATTACCACGGATGCGGCAATCTCAAAAGAGCTGCTGCAGGAGGCGTTGTCGCAGGTGGTGTCTGAGACGTACAATATGATCTCCGTGGACGGGGATACTTCGACCAACGATACCTGCCTGCTGATGGCGAACGGACTTGCGAAAAACGAGCCGATTTCCAAGGAGGACGATTCTTTTTCGATCTTTGTGGAGGGACTTTTGGAGGTCAACCGTACGCTGGCTAGGATGATGGCGGGCGACGGAGAGGGCGCTACGGCGTTGATTGAGGCGGTCGTGAAAGGCGCGCCGGACAAGGAGGGGGCGAGAAAGCTCGCAAAAAGTGTGATTACCTCTTCCTTGACGAAGGCCGCCATTTATGGACACGACGCGAACTGGGGACGGATCATGTGCGCCTTGGGGTACGCGGGGGTGGAGTTTGACCCGGAGCGAGTGGATATTACCATTAAAAGCGAGGCGGGGGAATTGCCGCTTGTAGAAAACGGAGTGGCGCTATCCTACAGCGAAACAGAGGCCTCGGAGATTCTGTCGAAGTCGGAGGTGCAGATTCTCTGCGATATCCACGCTGGGGACCAGGAGGCCGTCGCCTGGGGCTGCGATCTGACGTATGAATATGTGAAGATCAATGCGGATTATAGGTCATAATGGGGGAAACGAAAACTGACATTGCTAGAAAACGCCAAAATATACAAGAGAATCATTTTAGGAAGGAAAGGCAGATGAACCAGGATTCTTTGAACAAAGTAACGGAAAAGGCGGCGGTGCTGATCGAGGCGCTTCCGTACATTCAGCGGTTCAATCGCAAGATCATCGTCGTCAAATACGGCGGTTCGGCGATGACGGACGAGGGCTTGAAGCAGAGTGTGATCGAGGATGTCACGCTGTTGAAGCTGGTCGGCTTCAAGCCCATCATCGTACACGGCGGAGGCAAGGAAATCAGCCGTTGGGTCGAGAAGACCGGCATGACGCCGGAGTTCGTCAACGGACTGCGCAAGACGGATGCCGCGACGATGGAGATTGCGGAGATGGTTCTAAACCGCATCAACAAGTCCCTTGTGACGATGGTGCAGCGGCTCGGGGTGGCAGCGGCCGGTGTCAGCGGGAAAGATGGCGGTCTTTTGCAGGTGAAGCGGAAATATTCGGACGGGCAGGATATTGGGTTTGTGGGTGAGATTGTAGGCGTCAATCCGAAAATCCTGTTTGATCTGTTGGAAAAAGATTTTCTGCCGATTGTTTGCCCGATCGGGTTGGATGAAAATTTTGACACATACAATATCAACGCTGATGATGCGGCGTGCGCGATCGCAAAGTCTATGGAGGCGGAGAAGCTGGCCTTTTTGACGGATATAGAGGGCGTGCTGTCCGATCCGAAGAATCCGGCTTCGTTGATTTCGTCACTGACGGTGAGCCAGGCAAAGAAAATGATGGAGGACGGTTTCATCGGCGGAGGGATGCTGCCGAAGCTCTCCAATTGTATCGATGCTGTATCCGAAGGCGTTTCAAGGGTACATATTTTGGACGGGCGTATGGCGCATTGCCTGCTGCTGGAAATATTCACGAACCAGGGAATTGGCACGGCGATCAGTCTGTGAATAGATAGGAGCGAGTATGAAACAGGAAGAAATAATGCAACGAGCGGATTCCTATTTGCTGCGAGTCTACAATCGGTTTCCGGTTGTATTTGACCACGGGGAGGGGATGTATCTTTATGATATTGAAGGCAAGGCGTATTTGGACTTTGCGGCCGGGATCGGTGTGTCGGCTTTCGGGTACGGGGACGAGGAATACGAAAAGGCACTGATCGATCAGGTCAAAAAGCTGATCCACGTTTCCAATTTGTTTTATCACGATGGGCTGGCGGAAGCGGCCGAGGCTGTTTGCAAGGCGTCTGGGATGGACAAGGTGTTTTTCACCAACAGCGGGGCCGAGGCGATCGAAGGAGCTATCAAGACAGCAAAAAAATACGGCACGCTGCGAGACGGTCATAGCGGACATGAGATTATTGCGATGAACCAAGCTTTCCACGGCCGGACCGTGGGAGCGCTGTCGGTGACGGGGACGGAGCATTACCGCGAGCCATTCTACCCGCTGATGGGCGGCGTGCGTTTCGCGGATTTCAACGACCTTTCTTCGGTGGAGGCGCAGATCAGCGAGAATACGATCGCGGTGCTCTTGGAGCCGGTACAGGGCGAAGGCGGCGTGACTCCGGCGACGGAAGAATTTATCCGGGGCGTGCGTCGGCTCTGCGATGCACATGGGCTGCTTTTGATCTTTGATGAAATCCAGTGTGGCTGTGGGCGTACCGGGAATATGTTCGCGTGGCAGGGATTTGGCGTAAAGCCCGACATATTGACGACA
>JAFUXY010000208.1 GCA_017477005.1 Lachnospiraceae bacterium
TATCTATATGGCGATCTGCCTGATGGGGGCTATGTACGCAATCCACGGCGGTATCAGCATCGGCGGTCTGACGAGCTTTCTGTCGTACGCTTCGGGGTATGCCAAGCCGTTCAACGAGATTACCGGCGTTATTACGGAGCTGCAGAATGCCTTCGTATGCGCGGGACGGCTGTTTGAATTGAAGGAAATGCCTCCCGAATTTGAGACTGGAAACGGGGCGCTGGCAAAGGCGAAAGGCGAAATCGAGTTCGAGCATGTGGCATTTTCCTATGAAGAACAGATTCCGCTCATCGAGGACTTGAATCTGAGCGTCAAGCCGGGTGAGCATGTGGCGATCGTGGGGCCGACCGGAGCCGGGAAGACCACGATGGTCAATTTGCTAATGCGATTTTATGATGTGCGGCGAGGGAAGATTTGCATAGATGGAAAAGATATTGCCGAGCTGGGCCGGGAATCGCTGCGGTCGTCATTTGGTATGGTGCTGCAGGAGACGTGGCTGCGGGAAGGCACGGTGCTTTTCAATCTGACTTTGGGGCGGGAGGAGGCCAGCCGCGAAGAGGTAGAAGAAGCCGCCAAGCGTACCCGCGCTCATGATTTCATCCGAAAGCTGCCGAATGGTTATGATACGGTGCTGTCTTCAGAGGGCGGCGCGCTTTCGCAGGGACAAAAGCAGTTGTTGTGTATTACGCGCATCATGCTCTCCCTGCCGCCGATGCTGATTTTGGATGAGGCGACAAGCTCGATAGATACACGCACGGAGCAAAAAATTCAATCTGCATTTCATCGAATGATGCAGGGACGTACTACGTTCATCGTGGCGCATCGCCTGTCAACGATCCGTGGCTCGGATTTGATTCTGTATATGGAGCATGGGAACGTACTCGAGCAGGGGACGCACGAGGGGCTGCTTGCACAAAATGGAAAGTATGCGAATCTGTATCGGCAGAGTTTGGGGTGAAAGGGATTGGGAAATAATAAAATTACAATTTAACAAAGAGCGAACACCTTCTATTTCGCCCGTTCTTCCTCCCAGACATTTATCAGCTCTTCCACATTCTCTTTATTGACCGCAAATCCAAAGCTTTCGCCAAATTCGCTCTGGGTATCGCGGCCTTCCAAAAGCCGTCCGATCATCAGGTCTCCCACCTGCGCGACATAGTGCGATGTATCGTTGTAATTGTAATCGTCTTCGGTCACGTCATTCAACCCGGCAAAGTTCACGAAATCCGTCCGTCTCGCCAACTCTCGGACAAAATCATACCAGTGCTGATCGATCGAAGCCTCAAAGGTCAAATGATGCATCGGATTCGTGAAAAACACCAGTTCGATCTGATTGTCCTCGCAAAGCCTCCCGATTTTTTCTATATCTAAAAGCACATCCGCCCGGAAATCCGCATTTCCGACAAAAGCGCCCTCTTTCAAATACTTCAGATTTTTGGGTCTCTTGTAATTGAACGCGAAACACCCATATTGATAAAAATCCGACACATAATTCTCTTTCGGCTTGTACGCTAGGGTCGTTGAAAGTGAATCAAACGCCATACTTGCGTCAAAATACGGTTTCCAAAACTCCAATGGATCGTCCTTCGACATCTCATAGGAATATTGGTAGAGGTAATCCTTGTGGATGGCGGGATCCATCGTATAGGTCAGACTGTCCACGCCGATGAAGACCTTTTTGGGGCGAATGCCGTGTTCGATCATGGTTTGGAGATTGCGGTAATGATCCGTGGGCAGTCCCATCGAATAGGTCATATTATAACAATGCAGCCCCTTCATATTCTTCGTGAAAATCGCTCCCACCCGGGACGAGCCGAATACATAGGAGTCGAACTTGTCGGGATGGCTTAGAATATATTTCATCTTGACATAATTTTTTGGAGCTTCCACGCCGTTATCCCGGATTGATGCCGCATGAAACACATTGTAGGGATCGATGCCCATCGAAACTCCTGCCACGAACAACGGGCAAAACAAACCAAAGCCAAAAATCCGAAGCAGAAACCGCCGAAATGAGACGGATGTGAAAGGATGATTTTTCATATCGATTGCTCCTCAAAAATAGGATGGACAGAAACCGGAAACCGCCTCATCAAAAACAGGATGGACTAAAACCGGATGAGTGCGCATTTTCTTTCAAAACTGGAAGTACACAAAGGCGTTTTCCCCGGGCGCTTGAAACAGGAGGATGATAGCGAGCAACACCGCATAGATCACATAGCGAAGCGGCGTATTCAACTGCCCAACCAGCTCCCACGGATCGTTTTTTAACGAAATATAATCATAAATAAACAAAAGCAATATAGCTCCCGCAAGAACGCATCCGTGCATGGCATCCAAGGAAAGTGCCGAAAAGCCATCCGCAATACAGGCGGCCGGAGAAGCCCATCCCTTCGCGGCGCTTCCAAACAAAATCGGAATGTCAGACGTTGCGTTGGCGCGGAAAAAGACCCAGGCGAAGGTCGCAAGCACAAAGACGACCACTACCCGCAGTGCGCGGCCGAGTCCCTGTCCGCCATCTAATTTTCGTCCAAACAGCAAATTTTCTATGATTTGCAGCACTCCATGCAGCCCGCCCCAGACCACGAAGGTGAAACTGGCGCCGTGCCAAAGTCCACTGGCCAAAAAGGTAATCATCAGATTGAGGTAATGCCGCGGCTTCGACACCCGATTTCCGCCGAGCGGAATGTACACATAATCCCGGAACCAGGTCGAAAGGGAGATATGCCACCGGCTCCAAAATTCATGGATGCTGCCGGAGAAATAGGGGCAGTTGAAATTCTGCATCAGGTCTATCCCCAAGAGCTTCGCCGTGCCGATCGCGATATCTGAATAGCCCGAAAAGTCGCAGTAGATCTGGATAGAAAAAAAGACCATAGCCAACACGACCGCGAAACCAGTGTATTCTCCAACATTATTAAATACAAGATCAACATATTTGGCCAACGAATCCGCAATGACCATTTTCTTGAAAAAGCCCCAGGCCATCTGCTTCATCCCTTTTGCGGCCTTGTCATAATCGAAAAAATGCTCCTCGAAGAGCTGCGGGA
>JAFUXY010000209.1 GCA_017477005.1 Lachnospiraceae bacterium
AAGAGAAGAAGGAAGAGAAGAAGGAAGAGAAGAAACAATGATTTTTGCAATAAAAAGCTTGATGACAAACGCCAGATGGACGGCAGATCAAGCAATGGAGAGTCTAGGGATCAGTCAAAGCGAAAAAGGGAGGTACCGTAGGCTGATTCAGACATAAAGACATAAGAAATTTTCTATTACTGGGTGGCTTTCTATGATATGAGAAATTGCATGATTTAGGGGGAGAAGGTCTTTGGAGAAGACGCTCCTCCTTTTTCAATATGGAAATAGAGAAAACACCGTTGAAATAGACCCTCCTTTGATCTATAATGGGAAAGAATGTCCGTCAAATTGAACAAGGAGGGAGCAAATGGGGAAGAAATTTTGGAAAAGATTCACAAAACGGAGGATGTTGGCGGGGCTTTTGGCGTTGGTTCTGGCAATGAGCGGAGTCTGGCCGATGACGCTCTTGGCGGCCGATGAGCTGGAGGGAGAGGCTGAAAGTGTCGAGGAAGCAGGCAGCCGGGATGTCGGCACGTCTGTAGAAGGCGGAGTTGAAGAAGAAGAGACCGAATATAGCGTCTCCGTGGGAGAGGATGTCGGGAGCTACGAGGAGGAACTTCCGCAGGAAGAGGTAGATTCTTCAAATCCGTATTCAGAGGCCGGTTCGAACGAGGATTTGTCCGGGGGCGGATTTGGGGAGGAAAGTCTGCCTTCTGAAAAGAGTGATTCCGCAATAGAAGGAGAAGGCACAGAAGTGGCTTCGGAGTCTGAGGAAGTGGAATCCCAAAGCGGCACAGAAGAAGACGGGATAGTCGAGAAATCGGAAGAAATAGTCAAAGAGAATGCGGATATGCTGGATGCCGATTGGAGCTTTGAAGATTATACCTACACATGGTTGTCTGGAAGTGAAGCTGCGATTACTGGATATACCGGAACGGGCGGTAACATCACAATTCCGGGAACGATTGGGAAGTACACAGTCACGAGGATTTGGGATAATGCGTTCAAAGGGAAATCTGAAATCACAGGGGTAACGCTGCCGGAGAGCATAGAGATTATTGGGTATTATGCCTTCACAGGTACGGGAATTGAGAGCATCAATATCCCGAAGAATGTGACAAAATGTAGGGATTGGAACTATAATGGTCCGTTCACTGGAGCAACGGCACTAAAGGAAGTGACTTTCGAGGTTGGAATGAAAGCAATCCCGTCTTGTGTTTTATCTGGTGCAAGCAATGTGACGAAAGTGACGATTCCGGATGGAGTGAATTCGATAGGATATTGTGCATTCTTGAGGTGCTCGGCCTTGACAGAAGTGGTTCTTCCGGAGAACCTTGAAAGCATTGATTTTGGAGCGTTTGAGGGAGCAGGGATTACAAGTGTAGTGATCCCAAAAAATGTTTTGAACTGTGAGGGGAAGGATAATCGTGGACCATTCGCATCGTCAATGGTCAAGGAGGTGGTTTTCGAGGAAGGAATAAAAATGATACCAGCCAATGTGTTGCATAGTGCAAATCGCGTGACAAAGGTTCTGATTCCGAATGGGGTAACAGCAATAGGCACAGACGCTTTTAATAATTGTTCGGCTTTGACAGAAGTGGTTCTTCCAGAGAGCCTCGAGAGTATTGGGAAATCAGCGTTTTCCGGAACGGGAATTACGAGTGTGACGATTCCGAAGAGTGTGACGATTTGTGGGGGAGGAGATGGATTCGGACCATTCACTCGTGCACAGGCACTCAAGGAGGTGGTTTTGGAGGCGGGAATGAAGACCATCCCAGCTAATATGCTATCTTGTTGGGGGTACCAAAGTTATGTGGAACAAGTAACAATCCCGGACACTGTGGAGGAAATAGGAGATGGTGCCTTTTATTGCTGTAATCATCTATCGGATATATATTATGCAGGTTCAGAGTCTGATTGGAAATCTATTATTATTCAGTCAAATAATGAGCCTTTGTCTTCAGCAACAATACATTATAATTCTGCACCTTCAACCAGCAACCATAGATACCAGTTATTTGATACCGGTCTCACATGGGAAGATGCCAAGAAGTACTGTGAAAGCGTAGGGGGACACTTAGCCACTATCACTTCAATCAGTGAGCAGGAGGAAGTAGATAATTTGTTGGGGACGGGAACACGAAATAGTTATTGGATTGGGGGATATCGTGAATCGAATACTTGGAAATGGATTACTGGCGAAGATATGAGCTACACAAATTGGGCATCAGGAGAACCCAACAACTATAAGGCTTCATCTGACGAGGGAGAGGATTCGTTGATGCTTTATAGAAACAAAAATCCCCTGGGTCCCTCTTGGTTAGGTGCGTGGAATGATTTATATCATGATGGAACAAGTGGAGATGAAGAATTTTTTGGATTAGATAACTTTGGTTTTATTTGCGAGTGGAAATCTGCTGAACAAGAGAGCACATGTCTTGTTGACATTTCCCCTACATCTTTTACCTGTGATGGGAAGGAGAAAAAGCCCGCTGTCACTGTTCGAAAGATAGTGAATGGACATGCTATAGTTGACGGCAACACAAACGTATTGCAAGAAGGAGTGGACTATACGGTCTCCTATGAAAACAATGTCGATGTAGGAACAGCGAAAGTAATCGTGGAAGGGAAGGGAGAGTATAACGGAAAGGTTGTAAAATATTTTACCATCAAAGAGGCGCCGGAAAGTGGCGGCACAGGTGAGCAGGGGAATAATGGAAATGTCAAAACGTTGGCCGATTTTTCCATTGGAAAACCAAAATCCGGCAATATCACGAACGAAACTGTTGTGAAATTTTTCCCCGGTGACTGGTCGGTTTCTACAGCAGATTTTCCAGTGCAAATGAAAATGGATGTAAATGGAGATGGTTCATATAATATTCGATTATCCATTGGTATAGGGCGAAAAGACCTTTTGGACGATGAAACGAGTTGGTTTGATTATAAAAAGAAAATCAAGGATATCAAAAAAAACATAGAGGAAGCGAAGGATGTACGGGATTTAAAATATTATTATGAAAATTGGGCTAAGCAGGATTTTTGGGGAAATAAGAAGAACAATGTGATAAAAAAATCCCTTGTAAAAACGAGCAAATTCCAGGTCTTTCCGGAACTCAGTTGTATGGGATATGGAGAGCTAAAATGCGATAAGGATGGAAACATCCTTTCCCAAGAAGTAAAAGTGGCCACTACGGCGAATTGGGAAGGGTCCGTGGATTGGAAATTCTTTACTCCAATCGGACCTATGTATCTGGAATTGAAAGGCGGAGCAAGAGTAAAGGGAACCATCGGGCCCAAATATCAAGTCAAAGAGGACAAATGGGAGATTGTAGATGGAAGCCTGACTTTAGAACCAAATATTTCCCTGGAAGGAGGGTATGGTATCGCAAAGGTGGCGACCATGGGAGCGTATGGGCAGGCATCAGTTCCGATTACTCTTCTTCCCAAAAGTAAAGGGGAATTCAACGCAGAGGCCGGAGTGCATTTATACGCTGTATTTATCATAGACTGGAATTATAGCTTGGCGAAGATTTCCGTGCCTTTATGGGGAGATAGTGAGCAAGGCGACAGCTTGAACGAAGAGGCGGCGGCTTTGTACGCGCCGGAGGGGTATGAATGGAAGCTGGATGACGAAGAGTATATTGACACGTCCTTCGTCGAAGAAACCACCGAATGGGAGGGGGGAGCGGACGCCTTGCTTTCCGACGGCAACGCGGGAACCGGGCAGTCCACCCTGCAGGAAGGAATTCTGCCGACCTCCCTTCCTATGATGACAAAGATCGGGAACAAGAAGCTGCTGGTTTGGCAGGCTTTTGACAAGGAAAAGAACATGCTCGACGCCTGCTCGTTAATGTACTCCGTTTTCGAGGACGGGAAGTGGTCGGAGCCTGCCGCCGTGTACGACGACGGCACGTCCGATTTTTACGCAGACCTGAAAACGATAAACGGCAACGCGGTTTTGGTTTGGCAGAACGCAGACCAGGCGTTCGGAACGGAGGAGAATACAACGACAGCCTTAGAAAAAATGGGCGCCCATTCAAAGATTTACGCCGCGACATTCAACGCGTCAAGCAACAAATTCGAGAACATTCAAAACGTGAGCGGGGACAGGACGGGCATGATGCCGCAGGTGTTTGAAGACGGCTCGAAAACGGTTGTGACCTATGTACGCAATTCGGACAACGCCATGATGCAGACGTCGGGGACGAATTCCATTCTCCTTCGGACGATGGAATCCGGCTCTTTGTCCGACGAAACAACTTTGCTGTCAACGAGCCAGACGGTGGACAATTACACTTACCGGAACGGCGAAGTGTATTACGTGGCGGGGGACCCCTCCGGCGATACACAGGGCACCTTGCTCCGGAACCAGAAAGGGCAAGTTGTCTCGTCCGCAGACGGACAGGCGGAGAATGTCTCTTATCTTGCGAACGCCGGCGGGCAGGTAGTCTATCTGGAAAACGGGCAAGTTTTTTCCTGCGAGTCGGGAAGCTCCTCCAGTCTGGCCGGGAAAGCCCTCGTCGGAAACGGCGCGAAATTCTGCACGAACGGAACGAAATCCGGGATTGTTTGGCCCAGCTATGACGAGGAGACGAACACGGGGAGCATTTTAGCTTCCATGCTCGGGGAGGAAGGGTATGCCGAGGCGGTGACTCTCTACGAGGCAAAGGGAACGTCCTTCCGGTGCATCAGCCCGGTGTTGGACGAGGACGGACGCTGGCAGATCGCGGCGAACGCTGAGGACACACAATCCGGCCTCCATTCCCTCGTATATTTGGAGAGGGAAGAGGCGACAGACATGTCCCTTGATTACGCCACGATCAACGAATTTGATATAGATGAAAACGGAAATATCGGCGTGATTTACTACGTCACCAACACTTCGGACAGGGACATAGACACTGTGATTTTGGAAGCGAAAAAGCCGGGCGGAGACGTCATCACTAGGAAGGAAATCAGCATGAAGCTGGCCCCGGGCGAGAGCGGTTCCGGGACAGAGTACGTGAATTTTGGCGCCCTGTCGGGGGCTTCCGATATGCAGGTATCCATTTACGCAAAAGGGCAGACGGATATCTCTGAAAACGTGATCACTGACAAGGTAGGGCAGACGGATATCTCCGTTGCCTCCAACTATGCGGAGGACGACAAGTCGGTTTATGTGGTCGCCAATTTGTCGAACCTGTCGCAATTCGACGCTGATGACATCGAGCTTTCCGTCGCAGAGGAAGACAAGACATTGACAAAAGTGGATAATATTTCCATGAACGCCGGGGCGGAGAAAGAGGTGGAATGCTCCGTTTCGAAATCGGATATCGCCTACAACGAAGACGGGATCGCCTACCTGAAATTAGTGGCAACAGCGCCGTCCGGGGACTACAATGAGGACAACAACATTGCCTACGTGACGCTGTATAATGATTCCTATACAGAGCCGAAAGATCCGGATCCCGTGGATCCTATACCTGAGGGTCCCGTCGTTCCCGTGTCCGATGTGACGCTCAGCCCGAGCGCTTTGTCGCTGAAGGTGGAGTCTGTAGGGACACTGACGGCGACGGTGCTGCCAGAGACCGCGACGGACAAGACCGTGACGTGGAAGTCCTCGGACGAGGGCGTTGCGACCGTGAAGGACGGGACGGTGACGGGAGTAGGAGAGGGAACCGCGGACATCACCGTGACGACGGCCGACGGGGCGAAGACCGCAACGGCGAAGGTGACGGTGGAGAGAAAGGATGAGCAGGGGACGGACACAAAGGCGTATTGTACCCTGACATCCACCGCGGGAACCGGCGGGACCATCCGGCCTTCCGGCGAAAAGAAGGTCGCCAAAGGCGGATCGCAGTCGTACGTGATCAAAGCGGACACCGGATACAAGATCAGCGACGTGCTGGTGGACGGGAAGAGCGTCGGCACAAGGAACACGTATTCCTTCATAAAACCGGACGCAGACCATGCGATCGAGGCCAGATTCGCCGCAGAGGGAGGCGAATCCATCGTCAAGGCGCAGAAGATAACGATGTCCAAGAGCCAGCTGAACCTGGAGGTAGGGGAGAAGGCTTCTGTTTCCGCGACCGTATCCCCGGAGAACGCGTCAAACAAGACGCTTGTATGGACAACGTCCAAAGCGGGGGTGGCTGCCGTGAAAAACGGGACAATCTCGGCCGTTTCAGCGGGGGAGGCGACCATCAAGGCGAACGCGGCCGACGGGAGCGGGGTCTTCGGCTCGGTGAAGGTGGCCGTGAACCCGGCGCAGAAGAAAGCCCAGGCCATCACGGGGACAAAGTCCTACAAGAAGAACCGGACGGACAAGGCGTTTTCGCTGGACGCGAAGCTTTCCACAGGAAATGGGAAGCTGGCCTACCAGACGTCCAACGGCTCGGTCGCCACGGTCTCGAGCAAGGGCGTCGTCACCATAAAGGGAGTAGGCAAGGCGAATATCACGGTGAAGGCGCAGGCGACGGCGGAGTACAAGGAGGCGTCCTTTGTCGCGAGCCTGGCCGTGGTACCGGGGGCGACGGACAAGGTTTCTGCGGAGAACCTCGCGTCGGGCGTGAAGGTGTCATGGAAGAAGGTCGAGGGCGC
>JAFUXY010000210.1 GCA_017477005.1 Lachnospiraceae bacterium
AGTGACTTTTTCCGAAGAGGTGGTCAAAGAAAAAACTATGCTTAGGGATCTCTATAGTGTATTTGATCCAGAGGTAATCCTGGTACGCAGCGACCTGACGCCTGATATGAACGAGTTGATTGAAATACTAAAGGAAGACATGGATGAAAAGCATATCCCGGATCTGATTTATGTGCGTGATGTCAGCGAATATCAATTCCTGGGCACCATGTTGTTTGGTGTGTACGGATTGCAACAGAACACTATACATTCCTAAAAATAATACGCCACACCTTTACCTGCCAATGCCTGGCGTAAAGGTGTGGCGTATTTCTCTATTTCAGGCCAGCGCGCGTCCCAGCGATTCGCATTCCGCCAACGCTCCTTCGTCCGGCGCGTTATTCGCCATCACGCTTTCAACCGCGAGGTTCGCTCCAGCAGCATTGCAACGCTCTTCCCAGTCTCTCATCCACTGTCCGTCGCCCCATCCATAAGAGCCAAACAAAGCAATCTTCTTCCCGGACAATGCGCCTTCCACGTCCGTGAACATCGGATCAAATTCCGCTTCCTCAAGAACCTCTGCTCCCATGGCCGGACAACCGAATGCAATACCATCGTATTCCGATACATTGTCCTTGCTAAATTCTGCCGGCCCAAACATGGACACTTCAGCCCCCGCCGACTTTGCGCCTTCACAAACAGCATCCGCCATCGCCTGCGTATTGCCTGTTCCACTCCAAAACACGACTGCTACTTTACTCATGGTGATTCTCCTTTCTTTTTGCACCATATCCCCTTGTTTCTATATTGCAAGCTTTGCATCCAATCGCATATCTACGATCAATGACTCCAGCGGCCTGCCTTTGTTTGCTTCCTTTCGATAAATGCTCCTGCAAGTATCGTATTTTTCAAACGTGCTTTTCGCCTCATTTTCGTTTCCATACGCTTTCCAACACCCTACGCATTTCACCCCCTCACAAGAGCTTTTCATAAACCCTTTCACATCTGAAGGTGGATATCCCAGAAACAGACCAATTTCATGCGGAAATTCCTCGTCCATCATCAAATGCCTCACAAGCTCCACAATGCAGCAATTCATATTCCCGCAGGGATATCCTTTCTCTTCCAAAATCTCCTCCGCTTCCGGCGAGCTAAGATCCCTCTCCAAACGATCCGGTCGGTACAGATACATCATCGTCTTGTCGCTGCTTCTTTTAATCGGTATCAGTCGCAGCCCCTTCTTCGTCAAAATCCCGTTCAATTTCCGAATTTCCGAAGCAATCTCATTCTTTTTGGTTTGAATCGAAAAGATGTTGCCCGTCTTGATACCGGCCAACGTCGGCGCTCCATGCTCCACCATCAGATCTTTTAACATAATAAATCTCCTGTTAGTTTTGCCTAACCGTGCATTTATAGAAAAACCGCCATCCGCAATGACGGCGGTGTGTTAGCTATCCCTAACGTATGTAAAAGAATATCACTTTACTCAATTTAATGTCAACCCTTCCATCTCTATTTTTTCTCAATGGTATTTCCGTTCAGTTCCCGTGCCATCTAATTCTGTGTTCTAAAATATCAGGAAACAAGAATTTCCATGATAAATTTTTGAGTATAGAAAGGCGCGAATACTATGAATTACCAAACTCGTATTAGAGAACTCAGAGAAGACAATGATTTGAGCCAGAAAGTGGTTGCGGAAAAAATCAACGTCGCGCAGACCACCTATTCTGACTATGAAACCGGCAAGGTTCGCATTCCCGTAGAAGCCCTTATCATGTTGGCGAAATTGTACAACGTAGACCTGAATTTCATTTCCGGCGTCACCAGCAAAAAGAGTCCGTTTCCGAAAAAATAGCCAGATGCAGCCAAGAAGCCTGCCAGAAGAAAGGCGTCCCGGATTTTGGTTTCGGGACGCCTTTCTTGTTGTATCGCAGAGCCGCTGAAATGAATTATGTCAGCAGAGCTAACCATCGGCTCGCAGGGTAATTACCAATATATCCACTCTTGTTTGATGGTACTTACAAGGTTTCTCCAACTCTTAAACCAACTATACCAGTTTCCATCACTTGAATGGTAGACATCGCAATATCGCTGCGAATCTTGTCCGGCAAAGGAAACTAATATCATATGCCGCTCTGGATAATTTGCAATAGCGACACCTTCCATCTCACCTAGAATATAGGGACTCTCCTCAAGCGTAAACTCATAAGGATATTCCGGGTCATAACCGGTTTGCGGACTTGCCCCCTTAAAATAACAATACCTGCCGTTTCCGTTCGCTGTCTTTATCATATCTATCATAGATGAGTAGGCATCAGACATTTGATCTTTGCTGAGCTCTGTCGAATCATTTGGTCCATTGATCCAATCAAACATCTCATATATCGGTAGATTGTACATATCGTAAGATGCATCAAACCCATTCCCGTAGGTAATCGTCTCCTCATCCATTGTAGCGATTGCCAAGATGTTGGCAGCCATAGGATCGAACATATCGTCTAAAGGCATTGTCTGCAGTTCTTCCAGGGTACCCGGTAACTTGGTGAACGAATATGTCATCGTATCCACATCCGTTTCATAGCTAATTCTCGCATTTACCGTTTCAC
Source organism: Lachnospiraceae bacterium (assembly GCA_017477005.1). Lineage (GTDB taxonomy): Bacteria > Bacillota > Clostridia > Lachnospirales > Lachnospiraceae > RGIG4930. The sequence goes on from JAFUXY010000210.1 coordinate 2,586, forward strand.
TGGAAATCTCATAAGGCGGTTCCTCGTCCTCAGCTATCGCCTCTTCATTTTCTTTCAAATATAGATCCAAAATCTTCTGATCCGTGCAAGTGAAATCCACCACAACATGTTTTGTACCCGGTGTTTTTTCCATATTTGTCGATGCATTGAACCCGGTCTCTACCATGTTGTATTCAGGATTCACTGTCACCTCCATTTCTGCCGTTTTCTCTTTATAGGTAGCAGATAGAGTTACTTTTCCCTCGCTGGCTCCATAAACCTTACCCGCTGCAGCCGGTCCTTTGGTTGTTGAAAGCACATCCTCTTTTGAGGATGACCACGTTGCCTGAGAAGTCACATCCACTTCTTTGCCGCTGTTATACACCGCCGTCAGCGACACATCTTCATACCGTTTCTCACGAACTTCTCTGTTCTCATTGTCAATCGTCAACACTACTTTGCTCACGGAATCTGCCGCTTCCACCTTTATCGTACAAGTGTACTCTTTGTTCTTGTACTTTGCTGTCACGGTGCAGTCACCGCTTCCAACCGCCCGGATTCCTTCTACCGCTGCGCTGTATACATTGATGATCTGGGGATCTGAACTTGTCCATGTTGCCCTGCTGGTCACGTCCGTTTCGCTTCCAGTCTCTCCTTCGTA
>JAFUXY010000211.1 GCA_017477005.1 Lachnospiraceae bacterium
ATTCATCCCCTCTGGCCTCAATGGTGTTTTCTGAAAATTCTGAGATATCATAGTTTTCTTCTTTCAATTTTTGGATCAGGAAGGTCGGCGTACCGGTTGAAAACCATATAGGAGTCAAACTTTTTGTCTGCCAGGGCATTGATCAGACTGAATGGATTGTAGATTCCTTTGGAGTTTTCGCTAAAATGATACCCATCGTACATCTTTTTCAGCATAGATACGCATTCTTTTGAAGTAGTTTCTAAAACTTTGGCCATTTCTTTAATCTCTAAATCGAAATTTCCCAACATTAATTCCTATGGGAAGTTTTCGAAGGTTTTTCACAGCCATATCTGCCTCCCTCTGCCAATCGCGTAAAACTTTTTTCTGCTATAATGCTGCCAAATTCGTACCACTTCATCATAACGGTATATGGTCGGTCTGTCAAATGAGTTAACCTTCCTGCCGCAGCAACTGTGCAGTGCTTTTTTGCTAGTGTGAAGATTCATTGACGTATCCTTTCATTTTGGCTATTATAGAAGATGAGATGTTCCATAGTTCCAAGAATAGCCAAAGTGAAGGGGAGAAGGCGGATGAGCTTACATGCAGTAATACGTATGATTCAGGTGGTCGGAATCATTATTCCGTTGATCGGGGTTGTCGAGCTGATCCGGAGGGATCCGGTTCGACAGTCTATGTTTCTTTTGATGGCGAATATTGGCTGCCTGATTCAGAACAATGTCTACCTGCTTTCGATGGGTGCGAAAACATCGGAGGAAGTGATTTCGCTGCAAAAAATCCAATTTTTAGGCGGCATTATCTTTTATTTTTTTCTAACCATCTTTATCTTGTCTTTTTTGGGGATTGTCACGACCCATCCGGCGGAAATACTGATCGGCGTGTGGATTGCAATTGATTTGGGCTTTTTGGTATTGGACTGGACAGGAGATATATCGAACTGGCTTTTTTCCAGTATTTCGGTACATTACAATGACACTTTCGGGATCATGGTCATTGATCAAGAGTTGGCGCCCTACATGATCCTGCGGTATGTATTTATCGGTTTGTCGTTGACCGGTCTTTTGATTTATTCCCACTATAGGCTGTGGCGCACGCAGTCGAAAAGAATACGACAGAAGCTCGCCATGCTGATCGGTGCGCAGCTGATCGTCTTGCTTTCGTACGTTCTGGTAGTCGTATTTCCGCTTGAATACAATATTATTCCGTTCTTTGGTTCCGTCTCGGTTCTTGCGATTATCTTCAGTATCGTGCAGGGAAAGTTTTTTTCTGTGACAGATCGGGGACGGGATTGGGTGGTCGATCATGCGGAGGATCTGTTTTTGATCACAGACAATGCCTATGGCTTTCTCGACGCCAATCCGACGGCGTATACGCATTTGCCGGAGCTTTCGAAGATCAAAAAAAATGACCGCCTATCGGATAGCGTATTGACCTTGCTCAACGCAGACGCGCCGGAGGAGATGACGCTCGGAGACCGTATTTTTTCCCGGACGTTGTACACCATCGAGCAGAACGAGGAAACAGAAGGCTATGCACTGTATTTGAAGGATGAAACGCAAATCAATCGGCTGCTCTCGGAGCTTGAAGTAGAGCGGGATCGGGCGGACGAGGCCAACCGCGCAAAGTCAACCTTTCTCTCCAATATGTCCCATGAAATCCGCACGCCGATCAATGCAGTGCTTGGAATGGATGAGATGATCCTGCGCGAGAGCGAGGAAGAGGATGTGCTGAACTATGCCGAGAATATCCGCACAGCCGGGTCGACCCTGCTTGGACTCATCAACGACATTCTGGACTTTTCGAAGATCGAAGCCAGAAGATGGAGATCATTCCGGTGGATTATCAGACGGCATCTGTCCTAAACGACCTTGTCAATATGATCGCGCCGCGGGCAGAGACAAAAGGGCTTTTGCTCAAGGTCGAGGTCGATCCCGCCATTCCCAAGGAGCTGCACGGTGATGAGATCCGTATCAAGCAGGTGATTACCAATATTCTGACAAACGCTGTGAAATATACGGAGGCCGGCAGCGTGACCTTTGCTGTCGGGTTCGCCCCTTCGGGGGAGGAGGAAATCGCCTTGAAGGTGCGCGTCAAGGACACCGGTATTGGCATCAAGGAGGAGGATCTCGCGAAGTTGTTTTCCGCCTTTGAACGCATTGAAGAGAAAAGAAACCGTACCATCTAGGGCACGGGACTTGGCATGAATATTACGAATCAGCTCCTTGCTATGATGGATAGCCGATTGGAGGTGGAGAGCGTTTATGGAGAAGGGTCGACGTTCTCCTTTTCGGTCAGGCAGCGGATTGTAGACGCAGCGCCGGTCGGCGATTATACAGAGGCGCTGCGCCAGGCGAATGCCTCCAGAAAGAAATACAAGGAGAGCTTCACGGCGCCGGAGGGGAGGATTTTGGTCGTCGATGATACGCCGATGAATTTGACGGTCATAGAAGGTCTTTTGAAGTGGACGCTGCTGCAGATTACCACGGCGGAAGAGGGCAGGGAAGCGATTCGTCTGGCGAAGGACGGGGACTTTGATGTAATCTTTTTGGATCATAGGATGCCGGATATGGATGGCGTGGAAACGCTGGGACATCTGAGGGAGGAAACGCCGGTGGGCGAGAAGGACACCCCGGTCATCTGCCTGACAGCAAATGCGGTTTCTGGGGCGAAGGAGGAGTATCTGGCCGCCGGTTTCACGGATTATCTGACGAAGCCGATCGATTCGGAGCAGTTGGAGAAGATGCTGATCGAGTATCTGCCGCAGGAAAAGGTAACGCTTTCGGACGAGGCGGAGGAAGACGATGCAGCGATCGCCAAGCTCCCGGACTGGGCGCTTGCGCTTTCCGGTGTAGATACAGCGAGCGGAATCGCGAACTGTGGATCGGTGGACAATTATTTGGAGGCGCTGCGGTCGTTTTATGCGTCCGGGGAGGACAATATCGCGGGGATTGGCGCCGACCATGAAAAAGAGGATTGGAAGGGCTTTACGATCCGGGTTCATGCGTTGAAGAGCTCGGCAAGGATCATAGGTGCAGGCACGCTTTCCACGCTGGCGGAGGGACTTGAAGCGGCGGGCAACGCATGGGATCGCAATCGGATTGAAAAGGATCTGCCCGCGCTTTTGAAACGGTATCAAAGGCTGGTCGGAGAATTGGGACAGGAATTTGGGAGAGAAAGCGACGACGATCTGCCGCCGATTGAAAGGACGCAGCTTTTGGAGGCTTATCAGAGCATTGCAGAGTTTGCGGCGGCTTACGATATGGACAGCGTGAGCTTTTTGGTGGATTCCCTGCGGCAGTACCGCCTTCCGGAAGAGGAACGCGAACGCTTCGAACAGCTTGCGCAGGCTGTGGATCGGATTGATTGGAATGAGATCGGCCAGTTGGTGAGCGGGTGAGTTTTGCGGCGGATTTTTGAGGCCTTGGGGCATTATCAAGGGAACTAAGAATGGTTTGAAGGGATGGGATTTCTATGGCTCTGATGAATATTGAAAAAATAAATTCCCTAAAGCGTGATCAGGTTTCTTCCTGTGTCGAGATAGTGAGGAGATTGCCTCGTATCAAGCGCCTGATTATTTTCGGCAGCGGAGTCACGGATCACTGCCGTGCGGATAGTGACCTTGACATCTGCCTAGATATTGATGGGGACACCAAGGGATCGGATTTGTACGAAGTTTCTAAGGATATCAGCAGAGCTTGTGATTATAACTGCGATATGCTCACATATGGAAAGATTCAGGGCAGGATCAAGGAAGAAATCGACACGAAAGGGGTCGTTGTCTATGAATTATCATGAGAAAGCTTTGGGTGTAACGATACGGATGTACTGGTGGATTATCTGAGAGAAAAAGCATAGAAAGGAGTATGAACATGGAAGAAATTAGAGTAGATATGCGGGAACGTACACCTGAGGAACAAGCCATGTACGACAGGCAGGCGCAGCTGATGTTTAAGCTGAATCACACGATGCCGAGAACGGAGGAGTACCTGGCGGTATTGCGGGAGTTATTCGGCGACCATCTGGGAGAGGGTTCCTATGTGGCGTCACCACTTGCTGGGGCAGCTATGGAGAAACTCATCATCGGCAAAAACTGTTTTATCAACGGAAACCTGCTTGCTATGTCTCGTGGTGGCATTACGATAGGGGATAATGTACAGATAGCGGCTAATGTGCAGCTGATTTCCAACAACCATGATCCCTATGACAGACAGATATTGACTTGCAAACCGGTAGTGATAAAGGACGGTGCGTGGATCGGTGCAGGTGCTTCTATCATGCCCGGCGTCACGA
>JAFUXY010000212.1 GCA_017477005.1 Lachnospiraceae bacterium
ATTTTCTCCACCGAACGCCGGATCGTCTGCTTGGCCGTGCGGAACTCGCTGTTGCCGGACTTTTCTTCCTCAATGCATTTGATCAACGCCGAAAGCTTGTCGGCCGCCTTCACCAGCCGGCGCATATAGGCCTCGTCCTCGCCCTCTGCGCTCTTAAACACCTCTTCAAATGCTTCCCGCAGATCCAAAGGCAGCTCGTTCAATAGCTTGAATTCCGCAATCCGTTCCACCTCGCGGTAGGCATCGATCATCTCCGTATTATAATATTTCACCGGCGTAGGCAGGTCCCCGGTAATGATCTCCGATGCGTCGTGATACAGCCCTACAAGCGCCGCCTTGTTTGCGTCCAAATGCCTCCCATAGCGCGCGTTTCCAATCACACAAAGAGCGTGCGCAAGCATCGCCACCTCCAGCGAATGCTCACTCAAAGTCTCACTCCTTGAATTTCGCATCAAAGCCCAGCGTTCGATATATTTCATCCTCGAAATTGTCGCAAAAAAATTGTATTCCATCCTTTTCCCGTCCCGCCCTTTCATTACCTTGAGAAGAGCCATTCCTTGATCTCGGTATTGGTTTCGTCCGAAACAGCCACCCAGGAGCAATGCGGATGCACCCCATAGTGTTCCTTCATATACCCCGCTGGAAATTCCGTATAATGCAGATCCCTAGCCCCCTCCTTCAAAGCCAGATACAAGTCCTTCGACCCCAAATGGCTCAGATCGGAAGAATATTTGTCGCGGTAGGTCGCTTTCACAATCTCATCGTCCAAAGCGTGAACCATCCACAGCGGCACCCGCTGCAAATGCTCAATCCCTTCCCTGGAGGTAGCCCCGCATATGGAAATCGCTCCGGCAAAAAATCCCGGATACTCCTTCAGCATACGAAGCGTCCCCACCCCTCCGGCGCTATACCCATAGATGTAGATCCGTCTTCGATCAATGTTCGGAAAGCTCGCTGTCATATACTCGATCAGCCCCATCAATCCACGGGAAACAGCCGGTATGGACCAATGCATCGACCTTCCATACTGCGGCGCCAGAATAAAACAGGGATGGCTCCTCTGCCATCCCTCTCTTGCAAACATAGTACCGATATCATGCATCGAAAGCGGCAGACGATTTTCATTTCCCACCGCGTCTGCTCCATGAAGATACACCACCAACGGAACAATCCCCTGCGCCCCAGGTGCAAACCAACGATAAGGAATGCTCACTTCGGCATTTTGAAATATCGCCTCATCAAACTGGCGGCACAATCCTTCGTTCTCTTCACCAGGAACATCCCAGTCATCAGGAAGTATCATAGCTCTCTCCTTTCGGCCCTTTCCCGGCCTGACGGTGTACCCTACTTGTTCTTTCCATTGCCCTTCTTTTTCTTCTTGTTTTCTGGCGCGGCAACCTCACCGGCTGGATTGTCCTTCGTATCCCTCCCGAGCTCATGAAGCGTCGTCCCGCTCGGCGTGCCATCGTCCGACCTCGGCCAAACGATGACCTGAAGTTCCTTCGTCCACTTGGAAGGATAATCCTTGCCATTCACCGTTTTGAACGTACGAACCTTCACCTTGTATTTCGAATCGGGTTTTGCGCCCACAAACCGTCGAAACAGATCATGCGTCGTAATCGCCCGGTAATTCGTCACCTGATCGGAGTCCGCTTTTCGCACCCGAATATCATACCCTGTAATCTCGCTCTTGTTTTTGGCAACGACGATGAATACGCCCTCCTTCTTGCTGTACACCCGAAAGGCCGTGGGTTTTCGAACGGCAATCACGATCTTGTCCGTCATATCCTCTTCTTCCTCATCGGAGGAATCTTCCGGCTCCTGAGGCAAATCATAAGAAGAATTGTCGTCCGTCGTCAAATCCCCGGCAAACGCCACCAAAGAAGACGCAAAAAATCCCATTCCCAGACACAGCGCAAAAATCCATATTCTGCTCCAAAAAATCCCTTTTCTCATCATCCGTCATTCCACTGTATTCAAAGAGCCCAACTCGTAGAAAATGAACGGTAGGCCGTAACACCTGCAACCGTCTTTGCGTCCTGCAGCTTCCCGGAATAGATCATCTCAAGCAGCACCTCTACGTCCCACTCCTTGATCTCTATGTCCTCGGCCTCGTCCAAGGACTGCTCCGAAACCCGATAGCAATCACTGGCCAGATAAATCTCGATCTTCTCATTGCAATAACCGGGAGTCGTCTGCAGGGTCATCAAATGCGTGAATTCATTGCTGTCATAACCAGTCTCCTCCAACAGCTCACGCTTCGCCGTCGCCTCAAAATCCTCTTCCGGAGACCGCCCCCCTGCCGGTAATTCCCAGGTATACCGCTTCAGGGAAGGGCGATACTGCTTCACCAGCAGCAGCTTGTCCTTCTCAACAACCGGCACTACCGCCGCCGCTCCGGTGCGATGTTCCACATAGTCCCAGGTTTCAAAGCCTCCCCCCGGCAAAACCACCACGTCCTTGTAAACATCGATCACCGTACCCGCGTACATCAAATCCCGTTTCTTTACCTTTACATGTCCCATAACCCTCCGCCTTTCCGAAATATGTATAGTGAAGGCAATTTCGCCTTCCATATTTCATTGTAGCTATTCTATACATTACCGTCAAGCATAACCGGGCTTTTCAACCACAATAAAATTCTCTGCACAAGCGCTTTCCTATAATACAAAAACCACACCCCGCAACCGGGATGTGGTAATGAATCAACTACTTGGCATACTCTGTCACGCGGGATTCCCGGATCACATTGACCTTGATCTGCCCCGGATATTTCATCTCGTCCTGAATCCGTTTTGAAATATCTCTCGCCAAGATCACCATTTGGTCGTCGCTGATCTTTTCCGGAATCACCATGACGCGAACCTCTCTGCCTGCCTGCACTGCGAAGGATTTCTCAACTCCTTCAAAATCATTGGTAATTTCTTCTAATTGATTGATACGGTTGGTATATGTGTCTAAAGTCTCTCTTCTGGCGCCTGGTCTGGCCGCGCTGATCGTGTCTGCCGCCTGAATCAATACCGCAATCAAGGATTCCGCTTCCACATCCCCGTGGTGCGCGGCAACGGCATTGATAATCAACGGCGATTCCTTGTATTTCTTGCACAGCTCTACGCCAAGCTGTACATGCGATCCTTCTTGTTCATGATCGACGGCCTTTCCAATATCATGCAGCAAACCAGCTCGCTTTGCGGTACGCACGTCCAAGCCCACTTCCGCCGCCAGCAAACCGGCTAAATTCGCCACCTCTATCGAGTGCTTCAATGCATTCTGTCCGAAACTCGTCCTGTATTTCATCCTGCCCAAAAGCTTGACAAGCTCTGGATGGATGCCATGCACGCCTACATCGAGTGTCGCTGCTTCGCCCTCTTCCCGTATGGTCGTCTCCACCTCTCGTTTGGCTTTCTCGACCATTTCCTCTATGCGGGCCGGATGGATACGCCCATCCACGATCAGTTTTTCGAGCGCGATACGGGCGATTTCCCGTCTAACCGGATCAAATGCAGAAAGAACAACTGCTTCCGGCGTATCGTCGATGATCAACTCTACTCCGGTCATCGTCTCGAGAGTACGGATATTTCGCCCTTCCCGTCCAATGATACGTCCCTTCATATCGTCTCCAGGGAGCTGTACCACCGAAATCGTGGACTCCGCCACATGATCTGCCGCACATTTCTGAATTGCGTTCACGACAATGTCCTTGGACTTTTTGTTGACCTCGTCGCGTACTTGGGCAAGGGACTCCTTGATGAGCCTCGCCGCATCCATTTTCACATCTTCCTCAACCGTATGTAAAAGAAATTCCTTTGCCTGTTCGCAGGTCAGCCCGGAGATTCTCTCGAGCTCTTGTAGCCTTTGCTCGTTCAGTTTGTCAATCTCTGCCTGCTGCTTGTCAAGCTGTTCTTCGCGTACATTCAGAGCGGTTTCTTTCTTCTCCACATTCTCCATCTTTCGGTCGATATTCTCTTCCTTTTTCTGAATGCGGTGCTCGCTCTTTTGCACTTCCGCCCGGCGTTCCTGGATCTCCTTGTCGAGCTCATTCTTCTGTCGAATGGACTCTTCCTTTGCGGCTAATTCCGCCTCCCTCTTGGTGGTCTCCGCCGTCTTGACCGCGTCGTCAATGATCTGACGTGCCCTCTCCTCCGCACTTCCGACCTTTTGGGATGCCACATTCTTGTGGTAATTATCCGCGAGTGTCCAGGTAACGAGAACAGCAACGACAACTGCAATCAAGACTGCAATGATCGTCATCTGCACAAGTCTACCTCCTATTCTATTGTCACCGTACAAAGAAATCTACGAAAATTAATTTTACTCGTTTCAGTTTGTAATGTCAAGCACTGCAAAAAGGATTCTATCGCAAGGCGAGCTCTCTTATTACTCCTTCCACGCCTTTTCCATCTCGTTCCTCAATATCGCCAACTGCTGTGCCATCATCTTGTCTTTGACGTTCAAGTTCATCAGCTCAGCCAAATATCCCTGACGTTTCACAATCTCCCGGCTCTTCGGGAAGACCAGCTCAAAACCCATGCAGCATTGGCTAATCAGATTTTCAAAATCTGTCCGCGCATAACTCTTCGGCACACAGCGGTGCTGATACACGCAGTTCATAATGTCCTCACTCGCTGCAAGCATACCCCCATCCTTTGATCCCTCTACAATCCGAGCATTTCTCTCATCATAGGGCGGCTCTGTCAGGACGCGCATAATATCACATTTATCGGAATCTCTCAGAAGCTCCGCATAAAACCGCTCTCCCTCATCGAGCGTTTCCGGCAGAGTCAGTTTATTATGCATTCTTATTGCAACCTCTGCCATAGGCCGCATTTCATCCCAGCCGTCATAATCAATGCCATCTGGATCATTCCATTCTTCTGGGTCAATAAACGAAGTGATGAGGCCATCATTGAACAGGATATTTGCCCCAAGCTCTGCATGATCCAGGGATTCGGCGTCCTTGAACGTTCCAAAACGGGTATATTGCTCGAACCTGCCGATATCATGAAGCATCCCAAGCAGCCAGCAGAATCCCACATTATACTCGCCCAATCCAACGCTCTTTGCGATCTGTTCTGCGATGGCGGCCACCCTATAAGTATGGTCAATCTTCAACCGGATATTCACATTGGATATATCGTAGTGGTCAGTATATGCCTTAAATGCTTTTAGTACTCTTTTTTTCATCATTCCTATCGCAATTCATAAAAAGATATCACAAACCCTTTTTCGATTTACGCCTCCAAAAGATTCAAATAGAACACTGCCCTTGCGCTCTCATGGTAGGGATTCGTCCAGAAGATATTCACAAGATTTCCTGTAATAACTCCAAGCAGAAACCACCCGATAAAGGACAAATCCATGACAAACGCCTCCCATTTGTGTCCCCTCATCAATTCCCTGGACCTTGCAATGATCTCCGTTGCAGAAAGCTCCGGATTGTCCTTGATGAGATATGGCACAAGCATATAGGAATAAGCCTTCACGATACCGGGTACAACCAAGAGCATCGTCCACAGGAAAAGGAAAACATCTCTCAGAAGCAGCGTGACAAAAGTATGACCATATTCTCCAAATCCCTCTATGATAACACCTGCGCCAACATTTTGGTCAATCGCGTTCTTTCTGAAAAAGCGATATCCTCCCACCTTCAGCGGATTAAAAAGAAAAATTTTGAGTAATAATGATACTACTATGCTTTATCGCCTTGATATCCATTTTCTTCCTCCTCAATAAAGATCATAATGCTAATCATTCATCGCATAACAAAGTACTAAAACCAAGATCATACTCTACGATACTTTTTCCATGCATTTCTGTTCTCTTGCCCCTAACTTTCCCGGAAAGTACTTCCTCCGCTCCATCATGCAACCTTTGTATTGTGCCAGTAGCTATTGGAAAATCTGCATGTGACGGCCATATCTCATCGAAACGATCCTTGTATTTTTCAAGATGCTCCAAGCTACGGATGTAATCGTTCATATTCCGATGGTCGCCGAACATAAATATTCTGCCATGCACCTGTATCGGGTCGCCGCTGATCAGTACCCTGCCTGCGACATCCAAAAGGGCAATGCTCCCCGGTGTATGCCCTGGAAGATGGATAACTTCCAACTCCCGCTCTCCCAGATCGATACAATCCCCTTCTTCTATCGGGATAATCGCACCCGGTTTTCCCCATCTCCGATATATCGGCTCCTCGGCCGGATGCATAAAAAACTCTTCAAACTGTTCATTGCTGCCGATATGGTCAGGATCGGCATGCGTGTTCAGAAGTGAAATCGGCAGGTCTGTTAGCCCCTCCGCAATTTTCCTGGCGTCCTTGACCCTCATCCCGGAGTCAATAAGCAGCGCTTTCTCTGTGCCAGTAAGCAGGAAGAACCTCACACCGGTATCCTCGATTCTCCACGAATTTTCATTTATTCGGATAATTTCATAGTCCATCGCCCTTCTCCCTCCATCTGATAATCCGTTGGTTGGCATCTCTCGCATTTTTCGCTGTTGGCTCTAAATCACAAAATCTCACGATCAATCTTACACCATTCCCCCTGCATAATTCAAGCTTTTGCCCACCGCTATCCAAGCCTTTTGTTCCGTCTACATTTCTGTTATAATGCTTTCCGTCGCCATCTCCTATACGGGTGCGGAAAGGAGGGTTGCGCATGTATGAGTTCCTCTTGGCATTGACCACCTCCGTCCTGGGCGGCGTGATATCGCATTACGTCACCAAGTGGCTGGACGGAAAGATTGACGGCGACAGCCCCGGGGATTAAGCCACCCCGGCGAAAAAACGGCATAGAAAAAGGCTGGGAATGCGACTCCCGGCCTTTTTCGATTCTGTTTTGCATGTAGAGTTCCTCTAAAACGTCTACGCAGCCTATTATACCATCTTCAAGCAAAAAATCAACCGCTTTTGCCGAATTTCGAAATTTGCCCAACCTTTGAAAATGTCCTTCAGAGGATACCTTTTGCGTCTCATTTCCTCATTTGACAGTGACTTTGCAGCTTGCCGTTTTCTTTCCATCCTTGGTCGTAACTGTGATCGTAGCTTTGCCTTTCTTGACTCCTTTGACAACTCCCTTGCTCGACACGGTGGCGATTTTCTTGTTGGAACTTGTCCAAGAAACAGCTTTGTTGGTAGCATTCGACGGGCTGACCGTAGCTTTCAGCGTCAGCTTTTTGCCCTTTTTGACACTTGCCGTTTTCTTGCCCAGCTTTACACTTTTGACAGAAATTGGTTTGACTGTAATGGTGCATTTCGCTATTTTGTTTCCATCTACCGTTGTTGCAGTGATCGTGGCCGTGCCCTTCTTTACACCCTTGACCACGCCGGAAGAACTTACTGTAGCGATCTTGCTGTCGCTGCTTTTCCATGTAATCTTTTTGTTTGATGCATTTTCAGGCGACACAGAGGCCCTAAGCGTCATCGTCTGTCCTATGCTGATACTTGCTCTATTTGCGGATAGAGTTACTTTATTTACGGAAATAACAGACTTTACAAACCTGGCTGCGATGGTGTGGTCTTTGTCGATTTTCGAGAAAGTGTACATCCCAACTGCGCCGACACTCTTGCCGTCCACCAGCACGTCGCTTATCTTGTAGCCATCGTTTGCCTTGATTCGATAGGACTGAACACCGCCCTTCACCATTATCTTTTCTCCGGATGGGCTAATGGTTCCGCCGACTCCTGCAGATGAGGTCAGAATAAAATCGGAAAAAACGGCAATAGTGGTATTGGCCGGAGCGTCCATCATGTCTGTATACCTGGTATTCCCCCACGTTCCATCAGACTTTTTTTCGTACATCTCTTTCGGTAACCATGCACGTATTGCGTAATTCCTCACCTTTGGAGTCTGGATCTCGCTCAGCGAATCACACCCGTCAAACATAACTCCGCTGTAATCCTTCCCCGAAAAATCAAAGCTGCTTAGATTCAAAGTCTCCAAGCTTGAACAACGACTAAAGACATATCCCATATCCATTTTTTTGGTATTAAAATTACTCAAATCCAAGCTTTTTAATTTTGCGCAATCCTGAAATAAATAAAAAATATTTTCAACGTTCTCCGTATTGAAGCTGCTCAAATCCAATTGAACCAGGCTGGAACAGCCACCAAACATCGCCTCCATATTGCCAAGTGTTCTTGTGTCAAACCCCTTTATATTCAACTCTTCAAGGGAAGAACACTCAGCAAACATATAAGACATATCCGTCACCTTTTCTGTGCCAAACGAAGCCAAATCCAGCGACTTCAACCCCGTACAATGCCAAAACATGCCGTACATGTTGGTTACATTATGCGTGTTGAAGCTCTTCAAATTCAAGCTTTTTATTCCGGAGCAGCCAGCAAACATGCGCGTCATATCTGTTGTCGCGCTCGTATCAAATGAAGCCAGATTCAGATCATTGAGCTCCGAACAACCGTCAAACAAACTGGTCATATTCGTGACATTCTTTGTATTTATGGATCCGATATTTAAGGTCTTGAGCCCGGTACATCCCCGGAAGCATCCTGACATATTGCCCGATAATTCCACGTTGTCTTCTATAGAAATACTCGTAATGCCAGATTTGTTGTAATACACGCTGCCCGTCATGATTGTGGCATAATTAACATTTCGAATGGCGGTAGTTGCGGGAACGACAAGTTCTGCGCCGCTGCCATTATATTCTGTCAGCGTGATGGTATGCGCCTCGTCATCCTTGGAGAAGGTGTAGTCTTTATACCAATTGTCTAAAGCATATACTTCCACAGAGCAAGAATCTGAAAACCCACCATCAACGGTTTGGACTGTAATAGCTGCGATGCCCTTTGATACACCAGTGATTTTCCCATATTCATCTACAGTCGCAATGGATGGATTCTCGCTCTCCCATTCTATCGTCGTGTTGGTGGCATCTTTCGGAGAAATAGTCGCCACCAACGTGCTATCGGTACTCCCCTCATCCAGCGACAGCGTATGTTTGTTTAAGGAGATTCCGTTCACTGGAATATCGGATACGGTCAGTTGGCAGGAATCCGACGCACCTCCATTCTCCGGTTTTACCGTGATACGGACACTCCCTTTAGAACCCCCCGTAACCACCCCTGATGCACTAACCGTAGCAATTGAGGTGTCCTCGCTTTCCCAAATAAGCCCCTTTTCCGTCGCATTATACGGAAGCACGGATGCTTCTAAACGCACACTTTTCCCGACAGAAACGGCCGCTTCGTGCTGACCAAGCTCTGCGCCTGTGGCCGACAACGTCATGTCGAGATGAAAAAGCGAAACCGTATAATGGATATCCGACGATATCGCTCCGCTGATAACCACTTCATATTCTTGCCCCGCCTTGTACGAAATATTGTTCGGTTGAAAGATAATGCATCCCGTCTGTCCGTACCCTTCGTTATTGACATTGAAATATCCTGAATCGGAGGCGCTCGCATCTGAGCTTTCGCTGAATATCCAAACCGCGCCGTCTTCTTTTCGCGTAAGCTGAACAGTCACGTTGCTCTTATTTACATTGGAACCCACCGACAAAGACCAGGCCAGATTATTGCCCCTTATAAATTCAACCGGCATCTGCTGAGCTGGCCACGATACCAGATTTTGCGCACCGGATGAGCTGGTGTCAAATGCATACATAGATGTATACCGTCCCACTTTTCCAAAAGCGGTCGTCCCCATTTTCGGGTTCAAAATCCATCGACGATGCCCCACCATCTCCCTATTTCCGGTATCGCTATCATACATCCATCCTTGTACGATTGCATCATTCAAGGTTGCGTATCCCCATCCAAGGTTGCTTTCCCGGCATCCGGTGTCGCCTTTAGCATAAAGTGCTTCCTCCATATCTTCCGGGCGATCCTGATAATGCCCCAGTTTGTTGTTTGCGGCATTTAGAAGCGCTGCGGCCTGTGCGTTTTCTTCATGCGAAGTATTCCATGATACATTATCAGACAGTCCTGCAACATAACGCACAAAATTGAGCATCGCCAGGGAAGATCTCTTTGTCTCGGATGAAATTTTGCCCAGAACATAAGGGGCGGTAGAGGACGGTTCTGTATCGTATAGGACCCCATCGTCTAGTGTGACAGCGCTATCTTTAAATTTTTGCTGGATTTCCCCCGCCGTATGAGACAGAACATTCAAACCGATGGTGGATGCTTCCAAGCTATCTGCCTGGTCTGTCATTTCCTCCAATTCGACATTTTCCGCCGGAAAGTAAGAATCTTCTATTTCGCCATCTTCCAAAATGGATTCATCGTCCTCAACATTCACGATCTCAGCAGCATCCAATATTACCTCAGAATCTCCTGGACTTTGATCGCTCTCTTCTTCGAGTGAAGGTTCCCCACTTTCAAAAACTGCCTCTTCGTCCTCCGCCGCAAATTCAGCCTCTTCGTCCTCCGCCGCAAATTCAGTCTCCCTGTCCTCTGCCGCAAATTCAGTCTCCCCGTCCTCTGCCGCAAATTCAGCCTCTCCGTCCTCCGCCGCAACTACAGTCCTTGGGTTCACGGTTCCAAATACGCTCCCCATCAGCAAAGAAACCACCATCCCCAGCGCCAAACCTTTTCTTGCTTTTTCCTTCATTCCTCTCCTCCAGCTCCAGTCATTTCTGAAACAAACACCGTTGTCTATAATGCACAAAAAATTTGTTTTCATATTACCATTGCATAGACATTGTGTCAAATTCTTGTATCGATTTACTCATAATTAATTTTTTCAAAATCATTTGCAAAAAAAGCCCTCTCCTAGCTTATTGCATTCACAGTCATTTTGCATTATAGTTTATACTGTAATACGATTTCATATCCACCGGAAATGCAAACCGCATTTTCCAAACCACGAGGAGGGGACCAATGAAAAAAAGAAGTCTTACCGCCCTGTTGATGATGGCGACGCTGCCACTGGCCGCATGGGTCGTCAAAAAAACAAAGGCTTTCACAAAAAAAGACAATGAGGAAGCAGAGACCGAAAAAACACAGATGCAGGCCACAGATGGAAAGATTATCGTCCATGGCTTTGATTGGGGACCGGGCGTGGACAAAGTCGTTTTCACCTTGCCGGAAAAGGTAGACAGCGTCTTTGCCAAAAATGCCGTCATAGAAACAAAAGGCACAGACCGTATCGTAAAGGACGCCTTTCTTTCTGATGCAAAAGGAAACGAAATTGCAAAAACTCCCTCCCCTTATATTACATTTATTCTCCAAACGGATTTTGCAAACAATGGGAATCCGTTCGATTTTGATCCGCAGTTGTTGATGAATGTGTGGTCTTCGGATTATCCCTTGAACGCCCACTTCCAGGCGACCCGCGGCGACAGTATCATCACCTGTGAATATGAGGGAAACTGCAGCGACAAGACCAATCTCCTTTCACCGGACACCGATGGATGGAAGACCATCCCTTCCCATAGCGGCACCTATCAAAATCCCTATACCGGACAAAATGAAATCATCGTGATCGGACGCGCTGTCTACGAACCGGATTCATTGAAAAAAGATAATGCCAAACATCCTTTGCTCATCTGGCTGCACGGTCAGGGAGAGGGCGGAAGCGACCCGGATGTCGTGATTCTCGGAAACAAAGTCTCCGCTTTGTCGAAGCCGCCGATCCAAAACTATTTCAAAACGGAAGGCGGCTCTGACGGCGCCTACGTTTTCGTTGCGCAGGCGCCGACCTACTGGATGGATGAAGGAGACGGCACCAACGGCAGGGGCGACAACCCTTCCCGCTACACAGAGGCTCTGATGGACGCCATCTCGTCGTATGTAGCGTCCAATCCCGCTATTGACACCGACCGGATCTACCTCTCGGGCTGTTCCAACGGCGGCTATATGACGATGAATATGCTGATCCACTACCCGGATTATTTTGCAGCAGCAATTCCCAACTGCGAAGCCTACGCCTTCGATCATGTCTCCCTCTCCGGAGACGGAAGCGCCATGGGCGGCAAAAACTGGGTAGAGTCCACCGGCGAACGCTGGCTGACCGACGAAGAGATCGATCGGATCAAGGATATTCCGATCTGGTTTTTGGCTTCGGCAGACGATGAAACCGTGATCCCTGCCTGCTATGAGCTTCCCACCTACCAGGCCTTGCTGAAGGCTGGCGCCGAAAACTGCTGGTTCTCCTATTACGACCATCTGCATATGAAGGACGATCCTAGCGCCAAGGTCATGGGACATTGGGTTTGGGTGCATTTCTTCAACAACGAAGCGACCGGCGTACAAAACCGAAAAGAGATCCAATCCTCTACCGACAAAGAGACCTACGGCTTCGTTCCCTCGCCAGACACAGGCGGCCCCGAAAAAGCCACCATCGGCGACACCACCTTCGACAATTGCTTTGCGTGGCTGAACGCACAAAGAAAATAGTTTTTGTGAGGCCGAACCATTCTCTCCAGTACAATTTCAGGTCTCCTTTTCTCTTGATGATATAAAGAAATTCGTGTATAATTTTGTTATCTTTTAAGGAGGTGAACTATATGCCCACCATCAGATCAAGCGCGGATCTTCGCAACGGCTACAATGAGATTTCTTCCTTCTGCCATCAGTATGGCGAGCCTGTTTTCATCACGAAGAATAGGAAAGTTTTCCGAAGCAATATCTGACATCAAAGCGAGGCGGAAAAGATGAACTATGACATCCACATCACCCGTGCTGCTGAAAAGGACTTAAACAGTGCCGCCGATTACATCGAATTCGTGTTGTTGAATCCCCAAGCCGCAGACAACGTGATCTCCGAAGAAAACCACACCGTCTACATCGTTCGTTTTCTGTGCGAAAAACGTGACTGGATCACTATTCTGAAGCAGGGATTCTCACTCAAATAACCTGACTGCCGGATCTTTGCCGGCAGTTTTTTGGATACCTTCTGAAAGTACTGAACAGAGAAAGCCACAAATGCCCTTGTGGTCATCCCTGGGCCGCCATTCATTATAATGAGAGTTTCGTATTTATTTCGCTACCATCATCCCACTGCGGAATTCTGCGAGGAGCCTTGCTAAGAAAGACTCGTCCTCTGATGCTTTAATCGCATCTTCTCCACGCCCATTTTTTAGCAAATAGTTCATAAGACCGGCCATATCCTTACGCTCTTTTCTCTTTGCCTCTGCCTTTTCATTGTCGATAATCTGCTGAATTTCGCTGCTCACTTCCATCACCCCCTTCTCGGTTTCCTTTAGCTCCTTCTTTCTCTGTGAAAACTTCGGAAACTTGTCGAAATCGTACAATTCAGGATTCTTAAACACTTTCATTAAGTCGGCAATCCTGCCCATCCGCTCATCGCTCCTGTCTTCATTCACCGTATTGATGTATATTTCCGTCACAGGGCTTCTTCTTGGAGTCATCGACTTTTTCGTGAACTTGCCCACTTCATAATACATCTCGCCCTCGCCAAACACATCGAAGTCGGAGATGAAAATCACGACCGCTCTCTGGATGTCTGCAAATTTCTTCGTGCCTCTTGGCGTATTTCTTACAACGATAGATGCTCCATTGTAATATACCCGGTACTCATGATCATCATTATCGTCTTTCTGAACCTCGATGTCTATCACGGCCCCCTTTTCACCGAGATAGCAATCCTCTCCAAGTTCTACGGCAACGACAACTTCAGGAACCACCGATACAAAAGCGTCCAGTCTAACACCCCTGTTGCCGATACCAGCTATGGCATACTGTGGAACAGCATCCTTCACAACGACAGGTATCCCCAAGACAGTGGAGATGACTTCTCCTATAGCGTCCTCATCTTCTCCCATCCTATTGAAGAAAACATCGTCCATTGGTCCCATCTTCCTTGAGGCCTCTTTCACCAGCTCGCTTGGAACCACTATGGATATTTCTTCTTTAGCAAGGTCCCTTATCGCTTGGCTAATCTTTTTTCTGGCTTCGTCCGCTATGTCCTGCTGTCTTGCCAGCTCTGCCTTCAGCTGCTCTATCTTCTTCTGATGGTCTGCCAGTATTTTTGCTTTATAATCTTCCACATCCAGCTCCTCCACAAAATATGCTGGGTTTGTACGACCTCATCTTACCATTTTGACTGTTATTTTTCAATGAAATTTAACTCTTTTAGCCGCACTATTCTGTGACAGGCCACAGCCATGGCATTTGAGACTATGCAAGCTTTCAGTTATATGATAAAATCGCATAAATGTTTTCCTTTTGAATGACGAAGAAACGATACTCTAATTTGAGGTGATTGACGAAGCATGAAAAAAGATGGTATTGCGGCACATTCTGAAGCCTACACCCACATCCTCCACCCGATTCCTCCCACCTACGACGAAAACTCCGAAATATTGATCCTCGGCAGCTTCCCGTCGGTGAAATCCCGCGAGATGGGCTATTTCTACGGGCATCCGCAAAACCGCTTCTGGAAAATCATGGCCGCAATCTATCAGGACGATTTTCCTGCTACGGTGGAGGAACGCCGGGACTTCCTGCTGCGACACCATATTGCAGTATGGGACGTTCTCTCTTCCTGTGATATCATCGGTTCCTCTGATGCAAGCATCAAAAATGCCGTTCCCAGCGATCTTTCAAAGATCCTGAAAACGGCTCCCATTCAAAACATATTCACAAATGGCAAAAAGGCCTACTCACTATATCAAAAATATACTTTTCCCAAAACCAACATCCCTGCTACCTGTCTCCCTTCTTCAAGCCCCGCCAACGCCGCTTGGACTTTGGAAAAACTGACCAATCAATGGAGGTTGTTGATCCTGGGAACGAAAGAGTTCTGACCCGGTCTATACCCCGATTGCTGCACCTATCCATCCTGACGCAATCCGGTGTTCACGGCTCAACAGCGGATCCCAGCTCATTCGAAATGCTCTCTCCGGGAACCAACAGGTCATTTTCATTGATAGTTTGTTCCTTGTTTTCCTCTACAGAGGTATCCAAGAACGAACCTGGATGAGACTCATCCACAGGAACTGTCGAAGGAGAAATCGCCCTGTCTTCTGTCCCAGTCTCCTCTGCAATGCCCTCTTCCTGAGATTTTGCATCCTGCTTTTCCGCATCGCTTTCCGGCTTCGTGTCGCTGTCGGTAATCTCCTCGTAGACGGCCTCTCCGTCTTCCTCAGAAACATCCTCCTTTTTGTCGTTTTTGTCGCTCTCGTCCGCAGCGTCACGTATGTCGTCAACCACTTCTTCGACATTGTCCTCTAAGACCACATCGCTGACTTCCGGATCGACATTCTCCACCGCCAGAGCATCTTCATAATCCAAAATCTCTTCCGCGGCCAGTGTCTCATCGATTTCTTCCGCAATCGAAAGCAGCTCCGATGTACTCTTCGTCTTCGCCACTTCAACGGTAGCTTCATCGAGGTTTTCGATTCCGACAACACTCTTCACCATCGCATAACGCGGTACGGACAATCCCATCTCCTGCGCTGCCTTGCGATCGTCCATTGTCACATCTTCTACCGATGCGACAACGTTCTCTTTCTTGTCGAACGAATCCTTCACCTTCTTTTTCAGCTTGGCGTTCTTTTTCTGGTTCTTGCTCGAAACAGACACCAAAACCACATCTTCCGGCTTTTCAACATAGCCATCCCGCTGAAGCACATCCGTCGTCACATTCACCGCTTCATCTAAAGTATTGCCCAAGGCACCTTCTTTCACAACACTCTTGGCCAAAGACTCGCCTTTCTTGTCAACCGCATTCACTTGAACGACGCGATCCATTCGATTCAAGGAGTACTCCACTGAAGCGTCTACATCCATAGACACAAAGGAATAATCCTGAACGAAGGAAAGATACCCAGATGAAACCGCAACCAATGCTACGGATGCCGCTGTCGCCACATATTTCAGCGGGAATCTTCGAATTCTGCGTTCCTTCTCCGGAACAACCGGCATATCGATTTCCTGGCCGACTTCACCGACCATTTTCACCTTCTCGACGCTGCCATCGTCCTTCAGAACGGCGCAATATCCGTCCTTTGTCTCCAAAACTACTGCCTTCAAAATTAGCTCACCATAACCTTTCTGATCGTGTCCATGTATTCTGCTAATAAAGGAAAATCTCCGTCCAATATCTCCGCCGCTGCAATGATGTATCTGCGATGCCTCTCCAAAAGCTTCCGCGGAACATTGATCTCCGCTAAAATATCCCGGATCGGCAAGGATTTCTGCGAACGCAGCTTTCCAAGAATCGCTGCATCCTGCAAGATCACAGCCACTACCTTTGCACAACTGACCTTTGTTTTTTGAGCCTTCGGCGAAGCATCTGCGAGATCCATGAACGAAAACCCGTATCCCCTCAAAATCTCACCAACCGTCTCGATCTCATCTTTGATGTTTCCCGAATCCTGCCCCGAAACAGACTGTTCGACCGTCTTCTGCTGCACCTCTAAAGCCAAAGAATTGACTTCATCGGTATCTTTTGCGTCGTCAGCATCCATCGCATATGGCTCTAATGAAATCTCCTGAGAAAAGTGCTTTTCGCTCCGAAGATAATCATACAACCGACGACGGATCACCAGAGACGCAAAACCATCAAACTCACCTTTTTCGGGATTGAATCGATCAATTGCGTCATTGAATGCTAAAAGGGCTATCGACCACTCATCGTCGCTCTCTGTCACATAATGACCAATCGCTGCATATGCACGCGTCAATATGAACTTTGTATTTTCCTGCAGAAAATGATTCCGGTAGAGCAAATCATCTCTTGCACGAAGTGCTCCATCCGTCAATTCAGACATCTATTCGCTCCAATCTATCGACTTGATAGATAGAGAAGTGATAAATCCTCTATCAATAAATTCGTATCAAGCCGACAAAAAAACGGGGTAACAACCGTTCAAATATAGTTTTCTATAAGATGTATAGGTTATTTATGCACAGTTCCTTAATCTTGACAATCACTATTCGCATCTGTATCCTATATAAAGTATACAAATTTCCTACACTGAAATAAAAGGTGTTGCGATTTCACACAAAATAAATGCAAATATTCGTATCTTCTTTGGGTAAAGTAAACAACTATGTCAACAAAAAAACAAAAACTATTTCACAAAATCGACCACAACCTGACTCGTGCATATACAACCGCCAAATGGATCGTTTTTTCGATCTTGACCGGGATACTCATGGGCACGGTCGGTTCTTTATTCTACCACAGTATTGGCCTGATGACCACACTTAGATCAAAATATCCTTATTTTTTGGCATTGCTGCCCATAGGAGCGATACTGACCTACCTCCTGTATCTGTTGGCACATGACGAAAATGACGGAGGCACCAACCTGATCCTGTCGGCGATTCAATCCCACGATCATATCCCCGGCCGGATGTCCGTCCTTGTGTTCCTTTCGACTCTGATATCCCATTTAGTAGGGGCTTCTGTAGGACGAGAAGGAGCCGCCCTGCAAATTGGCGGCTCCCTTGGGGGCTATCTTGGAAAATGTCTCAAATTGGATGAGACAGAAAAAAAGACCATGATCATGTGTGGGATGAGCGCGGCGTTCTCTGCGTTGTTCGGCACGCCTATGGCCGCATCGATCTTTTCAATGGAAGTTGTATCAGTGGGAATCATGCACTATGCAGCTCTGGTTCCCTGCGTACTTGCTTCCTATATCGCTTCCGAAATTTCGCATGCGTCTGGAGGAGAATCCCTGCATTTTTCGATCCAAAATATCCCGGCACTCGATCCGGCGGGGATCTTTTATACATTCATCCTGGCCATCGCTTTCGGGCTAGTCAGCATGCTTTTTTGCATCTGCCTGCATGGATTTGAAGAATTCTTCCGGCATATTCTTCCCTCTCCGATCAAGCGAGCCTTCGTATGCGGAAGTTTGGTTCTTGTCTGCACCCTGATTTCCGGAAGTCAGACCTACAACGGCTCCGGCGTAGATTCTCTCGATGCCTTTCTCGCCGGAGA
>JAFUXY010000213.1 GCA_017477005.1 Lachnospiraceae bacterium
ACACGCCGACTGTGAATCGGGAAACCTATTTGACGGATGAGCTCTACGCCATTTTGAGTGATGAGAACTTTTTCGGCAAGGAAGACAAATCATTCGACCGGATCATTGTCTTTTCTGATGGAGTGGACAACAATCCAATCGGGATTACCGATGCGGAACTGTCGAAGATGATTGAACAGCGGCATATCCCGATCTATACGGTCGGCGTCTACGATGCGAACAAGGCAAATGATGCTTCCCTCGAGCATATGTTCTCGATTTCGAGGCAGTCTGGAGCGCAGTCGTTCTTTTTGGATGCGGATCCAGATGTGACAAAGATTATCGAAGCCTTGGGCCAGGACGACAAAATCCGTTATTTCACGATCAAGACCAATGATAGCTTAAAGGACGGCAGTACCAAAACCATTTCTATGGACATCCAAACCTCGGACGGCAAAGCCAAGGTTTCGGTGGACAATGTGCGGATGGATCAGACGGCCAAAAAGAAAAAAGAAGCAGCTCCTGCGCCAACACCGCCGCCGGTGCCGGTGGCACCGACGAAGCCCTCGATGCCGGGGATTCGATTGTTTGGATGGTTCATTCCATTACCGCTGTTTCTCATTGCATTGATTTTGATACTGGGAGGCGGCGGTACTGCAATCTGGTACTTCGTTTACACAAAACAAAAGAAAGACCAAGAGCAGAATGCGATCCGGGAGGTGGATATTCCTGATTTTGGGATCGATGAAGATACTGGCACGGTGATGGATCGCCCGTTTTCGCAGCCGATCAACGACCTGTCGGATGTGGAGCGGACTGTGTCGCTGTTTGACGAGGCAGGGGGAGGGGATCGGCTGATCCGATTGATCGATGCCGACAATCCCGCGAAGGTCTACAAAGGCTACTTGGCAGAGGGGCGAAGTTTGACGCTTGGCCGCAGCCGGGAAGTAGATATTACGATCGAAGGAGATCGCACGGTTTCGGGGCGGCATTGCCGATTTAGCCAGTCGGGGGGCCGCATTTTCTGCGAGGATCTGCAGTCGAGCAACGGTACTTTTATTGATGGAAATCGTATCTATGGCTCGGCAGAGATTCGTTCGGATACGATGATCAAGGTCGGGAAAACCCGGCTGCGGGCAAACTATGTCTGAAACACAGAGTCAACGGAGGAACGATATGAACAAACCAGTGCTCATAGGGCTCATCTGCCTTGGGGTATTTCTGCTTTTTAGCCTGATGCGGTTCATTTCGAGGAAGCGCAGGGAAAAGCGGGAAAAGGAGATGATGGCGGGAGACCGGCTCAGAGAGGAGGCGTTGGACAGTCTGCTTGTGAATGAGCGGGCGCGTCGTTCCAAAATGGAGACGTTTTCTGCGAAGCCGGTGGAGGTCAGTTACAATGCCAATACATCCGATCCGGAGTCAGGTGGCCGGAAAGGCAAAAAAGGCGGGAGCAAAAAAATGCTTCAGATCCTTGAGATCAGCGAGGTTTCCGAACGAAAATACATGCTCAATCCCCAAAAGGGTATTCGAATCGGCTCCAAAAACGGGAAAAACAATATCGTGTTGACGGATTCCGGGGTGGATGATATCCAATGCGAAATTATGCTGTTTGACGGAGAAATCTATACCAGAAATGTGGGTCAGAGAGGAAGTGTTGTATTGTACAGAGGAAGGCAGCAGGCGCAGGTGCGTCAAAAGGCGATCCCGATTCGGACGGGCGATGTGCTGCAGTTGGGACGAACCAGGCTGAAACTAGAAATCGTATAGGAAAGACGGAACTTGCCACCAGAGGAGAAAGCATGAGTTATATTTTATCGATCTATAGTGTGGAGGCGTTCAAGGAATACCTGATGCCTGCGATCAACGATACGGATTATTCCCTGAGAATCGACAGGGATCTATTCGGTCTCGAGCGGGATATCGCGCTGCCGATGGAGGTCATGGGGGGAAAATGGCGGATTCGCAGTCAGGGCCATTTTTCGATCCATGATGTCCGCACTCAGGAGCGTTACAAAGGGAGGCCGCTGCAGGACGAAGATGTATTGGTTATGACGCTCCGCAACAAGGAGCAGATTTCAATTGTCGTGCGGGAATCCGCTGACGCATTCGGGGTTTATGGCAAATTTGATCTTTCGAATGCGCATGAGATCACGATCGGAAAGGATCCGGCCAATGTGTTTTGCTTCGACAACATGCGTTTGGTCTCGAGGAGGCATGCCGCGATCAAACGAAATGGCGGCCGGTTCGTCGTGGAGGACACGAGCGCAAACGGCACCTTCATCAACGGAAAGCGGATGAAAGGTTCCTATCCTCTGCAATACGGGGACTGTGTGGATATATTCGGCTTGCGGATTGTCTATCTCGGGACGTTCATCGCCGTGAATACCAAGACGCAGAATCTCGCGGTGAGGAGCGGCGCGCTGCAAGTGCTGAGCGCCGCGCAGATTCGAAAGAACGACAATCTGACGGCACAGAAGCGGCCGGTGCGCAAGGAATTGTTTCACCGGGCGCCGCGGTATATTCCGCGTATCGATACGGACAAAATTGAGATTGAAGCGCCGCCGCCACCCAAGGAGTTGGCGGCACAGCCCACTTTTTTGGCGATCGGTCCGTCTCTGACTATGGCGCTTCCGATGGTCATGGGCTGCTTGCTTTCCGTGTACGGGATGAATATGTCCGGTATGGGTTCTACGATCATGATGTACGCAGGACTTCTGACGGCAGTTAGTTCGGCCATGGTAGGGGCGGTGTGGTCTATGTTCAACATGCGCTATGCCAAGAGAAAGAACCGCGAGGATGAGCTGAAGCG
>JAFUXY010000214.1 GCA_017477005.1 Lachnospiraceae bacterium
ATTTCCACTACGGCGAATTTGGCGAAGATTCAAAAGACCGCCATCAATGAGCTTGGAATGGTCTATGCGACGAGCAAGCAGATTGTCTACTATTCGGTGGATGACGACGATTATATGAGCCAGTACGAGCAGGTGGAGTGAGAGATGGACTGTTTTTTTGGGAGTTGACGGGCGTTTGCATCCTCGTTGGCTCCTGCAAAGATCAGGGGATATATGGCACGAAGAAGACGACGCAGGAGAAAAAAACTATATACGAGAATTGTGCGAAGAATGCAGCACCATTTATGGATTGTGTTTATGGTGGTCTGCGTTCTTTTTGTGGTTTTGATCGGGCGTTTGGGGTATATAGAATACACGAGCGGCGAGCGCTATGAGAGGATTGTGCTGGCGCAGCAGAAATTTGACAGCCAGGTGATTCCGTTCCAGCGGGGGGATATCACCGATGTGCATGGGACCGTGCTCGCGACTTCAGTGGACGTGTACAATGTGGTCCTAGACTGCAAGGTCTTGAACGCCAACGAGAAAAAAATCGATTCGACGATCGCGAGGCTGTCGGAGTGCTTCCCGCAGATTGATACGGGCAAGGTGCGGACGCTTTTGGCGGAATCTCCGGACAAGCAGTACACGATATTGGCGAAGAAGGTGCCCTATGACGACATGCGGCATTTCGAGGGCTATATCAAGGATCCGAATGTGAGCGAGGAATCGCAGGCCGAGTCCGTGGCGAAGGTACGGGAAGAGGTGGCCGGGATCTGGTTTGAAAAGGAGTACGAGAGGCAGTATCCCTACAAGTCACTGGCCGCGTCTCTCTTGGGTTTCACGGCTTCCGGCAATGTCGGAATGGGTGGCATCGAGCTGTATTACAATGGCGAGCTGAGCGGAACGAACGGCCGCAGCTATGGTTATATCAATATGGACAGCAATATGGAGTCCGCCGTCGTCGAGCCGCAGAACGGGCACAATGTATCCTCCACGATCGATGTCAATATCCAGACCATCGTGGAGCGGGAGATTCAAAACTGGAATCATCTCCACGAGGGGACTGGCCAGTTGGGGAGCAAAAATACGGCGGTGTTGATGATGGATCCCCGGGACGGGTCGGTGCTTGCGATGGCGAATTATCCGTCGTTCGACCTCAACAATCCGTGGAATCTGAAGAAGTATTACAGCAGTGAGACGATCGCGCAGATGTCCGAGGACGAGCGGAACGACTCGCTGAACCGCCTGTGGCAGAATTTCTGCATTACCTCTACCTATGAGCCGGGATCGACCTTCAAGCCTTTCACGGTGGCTTGTGGGCTGGAAACCGGAGCGTTGAAGGGGAATGAATGGTACTACTGCGATGGAAACGAGCATATCGCGGATTTTGACGTACACTGCCACAATCGAAACGGCCACGGCATGCTCGATATCCGGGGCGCGCTTGTGAATAGCTGTAATGACGCGTTGATGCAGATGTCCTATGTGATCGGGGCCGACCGGTTTGCGGAGTACCAGAGGCTGTTCGGCTTTGGACAGCGTACCGGGATTGATCTGCCG
>JAFUXY010000215.1 GCA_017477005.1 Lachnospiraceae bacterium
CCCGGTCGAAAATCCGCAGATCCTCAGCGGACATCGTATGCGTCCAATCGTCCTGATCGTGGACAATCACAGCAGAAAGACCCAGCGACTGGTATTTGGGCTCTGCGGCCTGATCCTCTTTCAACTTATCCGCCACCTCTGAGACATCTCTTGAAGAAGAGAGTTCCACCGTCGGAGACAGCAGCTCATTCACCCGTGTCACCAATTCATGCACGATCCGGTCAAGCTCCGCCTCCGAATTTACCATCATCGAATTTGCCACGGTCGAATCGTACTTTTCGGCGCTCACCTCCGAAAGCTGATCCGCCGATGTATATTTGTCATCGATATTGCCCTTGTAATACTCGGTGTTCAACATATTCAGATAGGTCGCCGGTGCATCTCCTCTGGCCAGCAGCAGTGCCTTCAGCTCGCCCACATCCGATCCCCTCTGCGGGTCGATGTTGGTCAGGTCAAACACCTCATAATAATCGTTTCTCCGCGGCTCCGAGAGCACGCCCCAATACGGCGTCACAAATCCCGAATCTGGATCGACATAGCTTTCTATTTTGTAATAACGGCTTCCGATCACGAAGTCCGTCCCCTCGACCTGGACCTTCACGACCCCGTCCACGGTCTCCTTGTAGGAGATATTGACAAGGCTCGCCAGCTCGTCCAAGGCGCTGTCCCTCGCGTCCCGCATCTCCATCGCCGTCTCGACCCCTCCGGCCTCGACCTTCTGGATCTTCCAATTCAGCTCGTTGATCGTATCTCCCAGCTCATTGATCCGGTCGATGTCCTTTTGGATCTTGGTATTGATATTGCTCTGATAATTGGCCAGCGCCGTATACACGCCCTCCGCCCTCGTCAGGAACAGCGCCGCCTTCTGGGCGACCAAATTCTGGGAAACAGCGTCCCCGGGCGTGTTCGCAAACTCATTGAACGCGTCGTCCAAATCCTGAATCGACTGGGAAAAGGCGATCCCCAACGCGCCATTGCTTTCATTGAGCATAGTCTCTACTTCCCACGCCGCTTCGTAGCTGGCCTCGTAGAAATTCTGCCGTCCGCTTTCCGAACGATAGGCCCTGTCGAGGAACATATCCCGGGTATGCGCCACATCTCCGATGCCCACGCCAAGACCGCCTTGGATTTTGGAAATGGCAGCGGTTTTTCCCATGTAGAGGTAATTCTTGTCCTCGTAGACGACCTGCTGCCGCACATATCCCACCGTATCGGCGTTTGCGATATTGTTTGCCACGACATTGAGACCATTTTGCGCCCCTGCCAGGCCGCTGTTTCCCACATATAAACTGCCAAATCCGTTTGCCATAATCCTACTCCTTTATAGCGCTTTTCCTAAAAAAAGGGATATAAAACGCTGCGTTTTACATCCCTGTCTTGCTTATCCTCATTGCTTCGCGTCAAAACCACCGCTTGGCAAAAGATCTCCGGTATTGTAGGCGTCCCTGCCATAATTTCCGGATTCCGGCGCCTGCCGCATGCTCTTAAACAAGGTCAGATCGAAGTCGACCATTTCAAGAGCCTGCTTCAGCAGGACTTCGTTTTGTGTATTCAGAAACCGCATCCTCCCGGCCGCACGAACCACCGCCTCTTTCGCTTCCTCCAGAGCCTTTCGATCCGCGCCATCCTCTGGCAATGCCTCGATCACCTGGCTAACCGTGGGAACCAGATCCTTGTCGTCTGTAAAAGACTTCAGAATGTCTATCCTCTGACGCTCCAGGGATTTCAGTTCGTCAGAAATCCTCTGCTCTTCCAACGCGGAGCTTTCGAGCCCTTCGAGATCCCGGTCCACAATGATCTGCCGTTTTTTGTCCGCAAGCTCGATGAGCTTCTCGTAGCCCTCCGTCTCACGTCCGAGAACAACGGTCAATCCTTCCACATTGGTCATTTAGAATGCTCCCTGATACTTCGCCAGAAGCACGCTCGCAAAGTCATCCATGTCTATGCTCGGCGTCTGTCCATCTGTACCATACTTGTCCGTCATCTCGGAGACCTTGTCCTCCCGGATATCCGGCGCATTCTTCACTGCGTTTTTCGCAATAGCCAAATCCTGACCAAACGAAGAAATCTGCAGCCGATCCTGAACGATCGTCGACTGGTTGTTCACTCTTGCCTTGGGCTTCACGCTCTGCGGCTTGTAGGTAGCAAGTACCTGATTGTATGCATCGATCCGCATCATGTCCATCACTCCTTTGAACGAAATATTTCTTCCAACACTTGGGAACCATCTCAAAAACAACCTATGAAACGTCCCCTGCGGAAAAGTCAAGTTTGTTGTCACTTTCTTCTTGTCCGCTTTTTGTTGTACACCTTATATATCGACAGAATACCCCAAAACTTTATATCCTTAAAAATAAAAATTCTACCTGTACGGTTGAAGCACCTCTCATGCTCCAATCATACAGGCAGTGCATCACTTCCCCATACTCTTTCACAACATCTTCCTCCGGTGCAGGATCACCAGAGACACCAGACAGGCGAAGAACGTGACAGCGCAGATGATCGCAAAACCATGCTCTTGCTCGGCCAGCGGAACAAACACATTCATCCCCCACAGCCCCGAAATGATCGTGGGGATGGACATGACAATCGTAATCGCCGCCAGATACTTCATCGCATTGTTCAACCGGTTGTTGATCACGGTGGACAACAGCTCTCTGGTTCCGTTGATGACGTCCCGATAGATTCCCGTCATCTCGATCGCCTGGCGGTTTTCAATCACTACATCCTCCAAAAGCTCCTGATCCTCTTCGTACATCTTCAGCCTCCCGTAGCGGGTCATCCGGTCGATGACCACTCCATTGGCACGCAGAGAGGTCGCGAAATAGACGAGGTTGGATTCCAGCTCGTGCAGATCGATCAGGTCGGAATCTTCAGTGTTTTCGTTGATCCTTTCCTCGATCTCAGTACGCTTGTGGTCGATGCTGCGGAGCAAGGCCTGGTACAGCAGGCAGGTGTTGTAGAGAATCTGGTAAATGAAACGCATCTGCTTTTTGGTCGAGAAGTCCTTCACCCGGCGGTTGATGAACTGCCGCAGCACCGACGTATCCTCGGCGCAAACCGTAATCACCACCTCATCCAAGAGCAGAATCCCGAGCGGGATCGTCGTGTAGGTATTGCGGTTGTTGCGAACCTCGGCGGACGGAATATCCACGAGGATCAGCGTATAGGTATCCTCGAGGCTGATCCGCGAGCTTTCCTCGTCATCGAGCGCCGCGCGAACATCGGAAATGTCGATATCGTATCGCTCCGATACCTCCGTACACTCCTCGAGCGACGGCGCCGTCAGCGCGATCCAAACGCCCGGCTCCGGAACCTTTTTCTCTTCGAGTACCTTGTGTGTGGTACGATAAATGCTATACATATGAGATCAACTCCCCCGGTGTGTCAATCAACGCCTTCGGATGAAAGGTTTCCAGCAGCTCCCTGTCCCGAAACCCCCATGTTACCAAAATATAATCAATCCCGGCGTTTTCCGCCGTCTTTGCGTCCGTTTCCGAATCCCCCACGTACAACACCTCAGAGGGCACAGCCTGGAATTGCTCAAACGCCGCGACCAAAATCGCCGGATCCGGCTTCCTGGGCCGCGAAGGGGTATTGCCCAGCGCCAGATCGTAGCGTCCGGCAAAAAAATGGGCGCAGAGATTTTTCACCGCCACCTCTTCTTTATTCGAAAGAATAGCAATAGACATTCCTCTCTGCCGCAGCGTATCAAGCATCTCATCGACCCCTTCGTAGGGCTTCGTAGCCCCCAGTCCATGCGCACGGTAATACTCAATCTGCGCCTTCAGCTCGTCCTCAAACGCCGGATTGTCCTCTCCGCCTGGCACCGCCCGCCGCATTAGATTGCGAACGCCGTTTCCAACAAAGCCGCGCACCGCATCCCTCGAATGCTCGGCATGCCCAAAGGAACGCATCACATGATTCACGCTCTCGGTCAGATCCTCCAAGG
>JAFUXY010000216.1 GCA_017477005.1 Lachnospiraceae bacterium
ATGAGCAAGCCCCGCATCGTGCTGATGGATGAGCCGTCGATGGGACTTTCGCCGATTTTGGTGCAGGAAATTTTTCGGATCATTGAGGAGATCAGCGCTACCGGTACGACGGTGCTGCTTGTGGAGCAGAATGCGAACAAGGCGCTGTCGATCGCGGATCGCGCCTATGTGTTGGAAACAGGGAAGATCGTGCTCGAGGGGAAGGCGAAGGAGCTGCTGAAGGATGAGGCGATCAAGAAGGCTTATCTTGGAGAGTAGATGGAAACGGTGCATGGGAAAGGGAACTGAAACGGGAATGGCGAGATTCGGTATGTGGGAAAGAACGCTGAAACGATGCATGGGGAATGGATACTGAAACGGAATGACGAGATTTAAGCGGGGAAGATGGAAGCGTTTGTTGCGGATGAAATTGGGGGAAGAAAATGGGCAATAGGGTGATTACAATTGCGAGAAGCTATGGTAGCGGGGGAAGGACACTGGGAAAGAAGCTGGGCCAGGAGTTGGGGATTCATTGCTATGACCACGAGCTTTTGCGGATGGCTTCGGATGAGAGCGGGATCAATGAGGCGTTGTTTGGAAAGGCGGATGAGAGCCTGAAGCGGATGCCGCTGTTTCGGATTGCGAAAGATGCCTACAAGGGGGAGGTGTTTTCGCCGGGGAGCGACAATTTCACGTCTGAGGAAAATTTGTTTCGTTATCAGGCAAAGGTAATCCGCCGTTTGGCCGAGACGGAGTCCTGCATTATCATAGGGCGCTGCGCGGATTATATTTTGAGGGAGGACGAGCGGGCAATCCGTCTGTTCTTCTATGCCAATGAGGAAAACTGCATCCGGCGGGTCGTGGATCAGCAGGGCGTGAACGAGAAAGAGGCGAAGGAACGGATCGCAAGGATCGACAAATACCGGGCGAATTATTACAAATTTTTCACCGGACAGGAATGGAGCAACGCGCACAATTATGATTTCTGCATCGATACCGGATCGATGAGCTATGAGAAGCTGATCCGGGTAGTGCGGGCGTATTTGGATGAGAGGTAAAAGTTACTGTTCACGACCGAACCGCGCACTTCCCGAAGGGATAAGCGCTGCGCGGTTGCGGCAGGAAGAGTGAATCTAGTAGAGGATTTTGCCACTTTCGATGTGCGAAGCACCGGCAAAATCCGTTGCCATTCACTGCTTGAGGGGATAAGGATGGCTTGCAGGTAAGTCGTGAATGGTAACCGGTAAAAAAATCTTGACACGTTGCGGTTTGTCATGATATATTTATACGGCTATAATTTCGGCTAGGATTGTCGGTAGTTCGTTTAGGAGGTGGAAGTTTTGCGTACAAGGATCACGTTGGCGTGCACGGAGTGCAAGCAGCGCAATTACAACAAGACAAAAGAAAAGCGTCTGCATCCGGAGAGGCTGGAGACGAAGAAGTATTGCCGTTTTTGCAAGAGGCATACAATTCATAAAGAGACAAAGTAATATTTCGAAGACCGGTTTTATAATAGGTAGAAAGCCGGTCTGTGCAGGAGGAAAGTCAGATGGCGGATGCAAAGAACAAGCCAGGCATCGCGGACTGGTGGGACGATGTAAAGGCGGAGTTTGACAAGATTGTCTGGCCTACACAGGAGACGATCTACAGGCAGACGTTAGCCACAGTCATCGTCTCTGTTATTACGGCCTTTTTGATTGTGGTTGTCGACATGCTGATCCAGCATGGTGTAGATGCTCTGGTAGGACTGTAGGGAGGTCGCTTATGGAAGGGGCAAACTGGTATGTAGTGCATACCTATTCCGGATACGAGAACAAGGTCAAGGCGAATATCGACAAAACCGTGGAAAATCGCCATTTGGAGGATCAGATTCTCGAGGTTCGCGTCCCTATGCACGACGTCTATGAGACAAAAGAGGGCAAGGGTGGCACGAAACGGGAGCTGAAGTCCAAGAAGATGTTTCCCGGCTATGTGCTTATCCATATGGTGATGAACGATGAGACCTGGTACATCGTCCGCAATACGCGGGGAGTGACGGGTTTTGTGGGACCGGGCAGCAAGCCGGTTCCTTTGACGGAAGCGGAGATGCGGCCGCTCGGTATAGAGACCGAGGCCTTGATCGAGGTAGATTTCGAGATCGGCGATACGGTTTCGATTGTGGCGGGAGCATGGAAGGATACGATCGGTGTGATCGCCGCGATGAACGAGGCCAAGCAGACGGTGACGATCAATGTGGATCTGTTTGGGCGGGAGACTCCGGTGGAGATCAGCTTCGCCGAGGTTCAAAAGTATTGATATATCGAGGAATGTCATTCCCGAAATATAGAAAGGATTTAGGAGGAAAAGAAAGTGGCAAAGAAGATATCAGGTTATATCAAGCTGCAGATTCCTGCCGGAAAAGCGACTCCGGCGCCGCCTGTAGGCCCGGCTTTGGGTCAGCATGGCGTGAATATTGTGGAATTTACAAAGCAGTTCAACGCGCGTACTTCCGATATGGGCGATACGGTTATCCCGACGGTGATCACGGTGTTTGCGGATCGGAGCTTCACGTTTATTACGAAGACGCCTCCGGCGGCTGTATTGATCAAGAAGGCTTGCAAGATTGAGCATGGTTCGGGCGAGCCGAATCGAAACAAAGTCGCGAAGATCACGCGGGCGCAGCTGCAGGAGATTGCGGAGACCAAGATGAAGGATTTGAATGCGGCGAATATTGACGCGGCGATTTCTATGATTGCCGGAACGGCGCGTAGCATGGGGGTCGAGGTAGTGGACTAGGCTAGCCCCAAGACAGTGTACAAGCAGTGGGAGACTGATTTTGTATCAGCCGATCGCACCACAAGGAGGTAGAAATGAAGAGAGGAAAGAAGTACAAGGAACTGGCGAAGGCGTACGACAAGACCACGCAGTTTGGCGTGAAGGAAGCCATTGAGTTGGTTCAGAAGAACGCCAAGGCAAAATTTGATGAGACGATAGAGGTACATATTCGTACCGGATGCGACGGACGGCACGCAGAGCAGCAGGTACGCGGGGCTGTAGTGCTTCCGCATGGAACAGGAAAGACCGTTCGCGTATTGGTATTTGCAAAGGGCGTGAAGCTGGATGAGGCGCAGGCTGCTGGAGCGGATTTTGTAGGCGGTGATGAATTGATCCCGAAGATCCAAAATGAAGGTTGGCTTGATTTTGATGTTGTCGTGGCAACGCCGGATATGATGGGCGTAGTTGGACGTTTGGGTCGTGTATTGGGACCGAAGGGTCTGATGCCGAACCCGAAGGCGGGAACTGTGACGATGGACGTAACAAAGGCCATCGAGGAGATCAAAGCCGGAAAGATTGAGTATCGTTTGGACAAGTCCAACATCATCCATGTGCCGATCGGCAAGGCGTCGTTCAGCGCGGAGGATCTGGCCGACAACTTCAACGCTTTGATGGAAGCGGTGACGAAGGCGAGACCGGCAAGTTTGAAGGGTCAGTATCTGCGTTCGATTACATTGGCCCCGACAATGGGACCTGGCGTGCGTTTGAACGTGCTGCGCGCGCAGGGAATGGACTGAGCATAAAGTCCGGGACAAACGAGTTTGTCCCCTTATAATAGAAAATACCTTTTACCAAAGACAACCGGTGCGGCGATCGCACAACGGGGGTTCCCTACCGGTCGAGGCGAAAGAATGAGAAGCTGAGGAACGCTTTGCGAAATGTGGCATTACGTTTGGATGCTTTATATATGATTTCTTGCCCCGCTGTCTTTGGCAGTGGGGTTTTTCAATAGAATAAAGGAGGTAGAAAGAGTGGCAAAGGTTGAGTTGAAACAACCGATCATCCAAGAGATTTCGGATACTGTCAAGGATGCGGCATCCGTGGTCATGGTAGACTATCGTGGATTGACGGTGACACAGGATACGCAATTGCGTAGAGAGTTGCGCGAAGCCGGCGTCATTTACAAGGTGTACAAGAACACGATGATGAATTTTGCGTTCAAGGACACTGAGTTTGAGCCGCTGTGCGATTCACTCGAAGGGCCGAACGCTATCGCCATTTCCAAGGACGATGCGACGGCGCCCGCCAGGATTATTTCCAATTTCGCAAAGACAGCCCCGGTACTTGAGATCAAGGCTGGCGTAGTGGAAGGCGGATATTACGATGCAGAAGGGATGAAGGCTATCGCGGCTGTTCCTTCAAGGGAGGTACTGCTGTCGAGATTGCTTGGAAGCATGCAGTCGCCGGTCGCGAACTTCGCAAGGGTGATCAACCAGATTGCGGAAGCTGGCGGTGGCGAAGCGGCTATGGCGGCCAAGCCTGCAGAAGAGGCTGCTGCGGAGGAGGCTCCGGCAGAAGAAGCAGCACCGGCTGAATGAGAGAACAAGGTAATTCACTAGAAGTAGAATTTTTTAGGAGGAAAGAACAATGGCAAAGTTGAGTACTGAGGAATTTATTGAGGCGATCAAGGAGCTGACTGTACTGGAGCTCAACGATCTTGTGAAGGCTTGTGAGGAAGAGTTTGGCGTATCGGCAGCGGCTGGCGTGGTCGTAGCAGCAGCGGGTGGCGATGCGGCCGCAGCGGAAGAGGAAAAGGACGAGTTCGATGTGGAGCTGACCGAAGTGGGACCGAACAAGGTCAAGGTCATCAAGGTGGTTCGCGAGGCGACAGGTTTGGGACTGAAGGATGCGAAGGCTCTCGTGGATTCTGCTCCGAAGGTTGTCAAGGAAGCAGCGGACAAGGCCAGCGCGAACGAGCTCAAAGAAAAGCTCGAAGCAGAGGGTGCGAAGGTTACGCTCAAATAAATTATGTTTTTTCAGGAACCGGCGGCCGATGTGTCGCCGGTTTTTTCTGAGGAAGTTTATCTACCAGTTTTTAAGGCTAGATTTGTTGATGGATTTTTGGATTTTCGCATGATATAATTCAGTGGTAGGTGTTGTTTGAAAACGAAAGGAGATCCGATATGGCGAGTTCAAAAGAGTATGACGGAATTTTGTTTGACCAGCTGGAAATCATTGAAGAGGCATTATCCTTGTTGAAGGAGGAAGATGCTCCTAAAACAATGGCCTATCTTGAGAAGAAAAAGAAGTATGTGGAACGCAAATTGTATCGAAATCCACCTTTGCTTGAAGAAGACGATGAGAAATGATGAAATGGGGGTTGCAAAGGAACAGGATTTGTATTATTTACAAGCCCGGGGATCTGTACCCTGGGTTTTTCTTTGGCTATTGAACTTTGGAATTACTGAAAATTTTCTATTGACATATCTGCCTTTCTTGTGATATTATGTAATGTGCGTTTTCAGACGCTTTCATATCAGATTAAATTCACCAAAACGAGGGAGATGCTGCCCATGGACAAGAACAGAATACGTCCGGTGAAGTCCGGAAAAGCGATCCGTATGAGCTATTCAAGGCGCAAGGAAGTGCTTGATATGCCCAATTTTATTGAGGTACAAAAAAAGTCCTATGAATGGTTTTTGAAAGAGGGATTGAAGGAAGCATTTGACGACATATCCCCGATCGAGGACTTCAACAAGCATCTGAGCATGGAGTTCGTTGGATTTCGGCTTTGCAGGGACGATGTGAAGTATTCGATTGTTGAATGCACGGAGCGGGA
>JAFUXY010000217.1 GCA_017477005.1 Lachnospiraceae bacterium
CTCGATGAGTTCGCGTTCAACAGCCAGCAGAAGTGCAAGGCGGCTCAGGAGAGCGGTGCTTTCAAGGATGAGATCGTTCCGGTAGAAGTGAAGAAGAGAAAAGAGACAGTTGTGTTTGACACGGACGAAGGCCCTCGCCCTACGGTGACGCTGGAGAAGCTGGCGAGCATGCGTCCGATCAACAAGGACGGTTTCGTGACAGCGGGCAATGCGTCCGGTATCAACGATGGCGCGGCGGCGATCGTGGTCATGAGCGAAGAGAAAGCAAAGGAATTGGGTGTGAAGCCGATGGCGACCTTCGTAGCGGGTGCTTTGGCAGGTGTGCGTCCAGAGGTGATGGGAATTGGGCCTGTAGCGGCGACCAAGAAGGTGATGGAGAAGACCGGTATGAAGATCGAGGACTTCGATATCATCGAGGCCAACGAGGCATTTGCCGCACAGTCCGTAGCTGTAGGAAAGGATTTGGGCATCGACGTAGCGAAGCAGCTCAATCCGAATGGCGGTGCAATCGCGCTCGGACATCCGGTAGGCGCTTCCGGCTGCCGTATCCTTGTGACGCTGCTTCATGAGATGGAGAAGGCGGACGCGAAGAAGGGTCTCGCGACGCTGTGCATCGGCGGCGGCATGGGCTGCGCGACGATCGTGGAGAGGGATTAGCAGAGAAGACAGGTGATGAGGAGATTCGCCATGAGTGGGACAGAGATCTGCAATTTGATCGACAGTCTTACGAAAAGAGGATTGGACGATTCTGAAATCATAGAAATTATTTTTGAAACGGAAGGAAGGCAACGTCAGAAAAGGGGAGATGGATATAGCCCATCTCCCTTGAAAGAACAACCAAAGGAGGAGAAAGAATGAAGGTAGGAGTTATTGGCGCAGGTACAATGGGACAGGGCATTGCAAAGGCTTTTGCGCTCGTGGACGGCTACGAAGTAGCGCTCTGTGACATCAAGCAGGAATGGGCCGACGGCGGCAAGGACAAGATTGCCAAAGGCTATGCGCGTCTGGTGGAAAAAGGCAAGATGACGCAGGAAAAGGTAGACACGATTTTGGGCAGGATTACCCCTGGCTTGAAAGAAGATCTTTGCAAGGATGCGGATCTGATCGTAGAGGCCGCTTTTGAGGATATGGATGTCAAGAAGACGACATTCAAAGAGCTTGATGAAATCTGCAAGGAAAGCTGCGTATTTGCGTCCAACACCTCGTCTCTGTCGATCACGGAGATCGGCAATGGCCTGTCCCGCCCGATGATCGGCATGCACTTCTTCAATCCGGCGGATCGCATGAAGCTGATCGAGGTCATTGCGGGTGTGAATACACCGCAGGAGACAGTGGACTGCATCAAGAAGATTTCTGAGGAAATCGGAAAGACGCCGGTACAGGTCAATGAGGCAGCAGGCTTCGTGGTCAACCGCATCCTGATTCCGCTGATCAACGAGGCTGCGTTCATCAAGATGGAAGGCGTATCCGATGTGGCTGGTATCGATACAGCTATGAAATTGGGTGCCAATCATCCGATGGGACCGTTGGAGCTTGGTGACTTCATCGGACTCGACATCTGCCTTGCGATTATGGACGTACTTTACAACGAGACCGGCGACAGCAAGTATCGTGCCTGCCCGCTGCTTCGCAAGATGGTTCGCGGCGGCAATCTCGGCGTGAAGTCCGGCAAGGGCTTCTATATCTACAATGCGGATCGTACCAAGACCCCGATGGATGCTTGATTTCCGTCAGGAGCGATCTGTTTTCCCAAAAAATTGAGGAGGTGTCCCTATGACAGATGGTGAGCTTTTGCTTAGGCAGGTTCGTGAAAATACGATTCGTGAAATATTGCTCATTTTGAAAGACAGCAAAGCGTTGGACGAGGCCATCCGGATTGTGGAAGGGATGCTGAACGCTCCGAAATAAAAGAAGCACTTTCGATAGATATGGGAGGTGTTTAAGATGACAGATGGAGAATTGCTGAAAAAGACAGCGGAAGAAAACCAAACCAGAAAGATCATTATCCTTTTGAATGAGAGTAAAGATCTTGAGGAAGCAAAACGCAAAGTTTTGGATTTACTAAAACAATAGGAGGAAAGACAAGCATGGATTTTACATTAGATAAAAAACATGAGATGGCGAGAGCGTTGTTTGCGGATTTCGCCGAAAAAGAAGTAAAGCCGCTTGCACAGGAAGTAGACGAGACCGAAATCTTCCCTCGTGAGACGGTGACGAAGATGCAGAAGGCCGGATTCCTTGGCATTCCGATTCCGAGGGAATATGGCGGACAGGGCGCAGATCCTCTGACCTACGTGATGTGTGTCGAGGAGTTGTCAAAGGTTTGCGGCACGACAGGCGTGATTGTTTCTGCGCATACGTCGCTTTGCTGCGATCCGATTCTGACCTATGGTACAGAGGAACAGAAGCAGAAGTATCTGGTTCCTTTGGCAAGCGGCGAGAAGCTGGGTGCTTTCGCGCTGACAGAGCCGGGTGCTGGTACAGATGCGCAGGGCGCGCAGACAAAGGCGAAGGAAGAGGACGACGGTTGGGTTTTGAACGGCACGAAGTGCTTCATTACCAATGGCAAAGAGGCCGATGTATATATTATCTTCGCTGTGACGGATATCGTAGAAGGACGCCGCGGACCGCAGAAGCGTTTCTCCGCTTTCATCGTTGAGAAGGGCACGCCGGGCTTCTCCTTTGGTACGAAAGAAAAGAAGATGGGTATCCGCGGTTCTTCGACCTATGAGCTGATCTTCGAAGATTGCAAGATTCCGAAGGAAAACATCCTTGGACCTCGCGGCAAGGGCTTTGGTATCGCTATGCACACCTTGGACGGCGGGCGTATTGGTATTGCTGCTCAGGCACTTGGTATCGGCGAGGGTGCGTTGAAGTGCGCCATTGATTTCGTGAAAGAGAGAAAGCAGTTTGGTCGTCCGATCGCTGCATTCCAGAATACACAGTTCCAGTTGGCGGATATGGCGACCCGTATGCAGGCGGCTCAGTTCATGGTATACCGTGCGGCTATGGCAAAGGCGACCCAGAAGGTATATTCCGTAGAGGCGGCGCAGGCGAAGCTCTTTGCGGCTGAGGCAGCGATGGCCGTGACGACGAAGGCAGTTCAGCTGCACGGTGGCTATGGCTACACCAGAGAGTATGACGTAGAGCGCATGATGCGTGACGCCAAGATTACAGAGATCTACGAAGGAACGTCAGAAGTTCAGCGTATGGTTATTTCCGGAGCGCTGTTGAAGTGAAAGTAGGAGGATATATTTCATGAAAATTGTAGTATGCATCAAACAGGTTCCGGATACGGCGGGCGGCGTACAGTTCAACCCGGACGGAACATTGAACAGAGCGGCTATGCTTTCCATTATGAATCCCGACGACAAAGCGGGGCTTGAGGCCGCTCTTCGGATCAAAGACACAGATCCGGACAATATTGAAGTGACAGCGATTACCATGGGTCTTCCGAAGGCGGATGAGGTGCTGCGTGAGGCTATGGCTATGGGCGCGGACAAGGGCGTGTTGATTACCGACCGCGTACTCGGCGGAGCGGATACTTGGGCGACCTCTTCCACGATCGCGGCAGGACTTCGCAACATCGATTATGATTTGATTATTACTGGTCGCCAGGCCATCGACGGCGATACGGCGCAGGTTGGCCCGCAGATCGCAGAGCATCTGGGTCTTCCGGTGATCTCCTATGCAGAAGAGATCAAGCTTGAGGATGGCTTTGTGACTGTGAAGCGTCAGTATGAAGATCGCTACCATATGGTAAAGGCGAAGCTGCCTTGCCTGATCACGGCTTTGGCAGAGCTGAATGAGCCGCGTTATATGACGCCGGGTGGTATTTTCGAAGCATATGATGAGAAGCAGGTGACGGTTTGGGGACGCAATGATCTGAAAGATCTTGACGACAAGGATATCGGTTTGGCCGGATCGCCGA
>JAFUXY010000218.1 GCA_017477005.1 Lachnospiraceae bacterium
CAGCGGACAGAAGAGCATAAGCGCAAATACGTAAAGAGCGGCAAGTACAAAAAATGACAAAGCTGTACCGACATGTATGCTGTCGCATTCATCCCCGCACGACTTCGTCGTACGGGGTTTTCTGCTCTTGTTTCATAAAATCAAACC
Organism: Lachnospiraceae bacterium; assembly: GCA_017477005.1. Classification (GTDB taxonomy): domain Bacteria; phylum Bacillota; class Clostridia; order Lachnospirales; family Lachnospiraceae; genus RGIG4930. The sequence goes on from JAFUXY010000218.1 coordinate 148, forward strand.
TCGATCCTGAAGATATCAAGGATGAATACCGACCTGAACGGAATGGCAGGTATGATTATCTTCTCGTCCTGTCATAATCCGTCATAGTTTGTCATATTTTGTTGTAAGTAATTAACACCCACTTTTCCAACCTCCTTTAATTCCTGGTGATCTCTGGTTGGATTTGTTGCATTTTTAACGCTTTTTGGAACAAGTGCATCATAATTGCATAACAAGTGCGTAACATCTTGGTGTTTGGCAGAATGTGTTCATCTCTAATAATCTGCCTAATAAAAGGCTTTCCAAGCCGTTTATATGCTTTAACATTTTGTAACAACTGCAAAACTGCAAAGATTTCAGGGTCTCACTCAATACTTCAAGACCATCAAGAATACAAACCATCAAGAAAAGCCCCCAAGAATCCGCTCAAGAATATGCCTCCATATTGCTATGAAGCCGCAAGTTTTCTATGATTTTAATCCAAGAGTCCAACAATTCAAGAATACGCCCTGCCGAAATTGGATGGGATCATTTGCCATCATCACTCCGCCTCGCTTCCTTACGTTTTTTCACATTCCATCATCATATCGTTTTGTTTGACAAGCGATAAACACGATAAAATCAGGGATTATTGAGGTCATTTTATCATTTTCCCACCAATATTTTCTGGCTCCATATTTGGAAGTTCTCTAATGTATTATCCAAATCCATTAACATCGGTATTCCGGGCGCTCTGACAAGGGTTAATCGCTCCATCTATTATGCCTGAAATATAAATGTTCCTGAAAAAATATATGCCTGTAAAAAATATGGCCGAAAAAACGAAGCCGCCCAACAATCGAAAGCTGGACGGCTCCTGGCGGGAAAACTATTTGATTATTACCTTCACGACCTTTGTTAGAGAGTTTAATATATAATACTTCGCAGTCTGGATTGATTTTACTATGGTCTAGGTTTCCCTTCAAGCATTCCCACCTATTTTACATATCCGATGTTCTTTCCAGAGTTTCAACCAATGATGTCACTAACATTGCGGAATCAAGTACTCCTACCAGCAACAGCGTCAATGCCTACTTTGCTCATGTATGCACCTTACCTCCAATCAGTATCCAGTCGGAAAAGGCCGCTCATCCCCGAAGACTGAACCTTCCCGGCTCCGATTGAATTGGAATTCGTGTTTCTCTGATTGCTGTTTTGCGTGCTAGTATTATTTTGGATATTGCTTTGAGTGTTGTTACTTTTTTGGCTATTGTTTTGCACGTTGCCTGGCTGCATATTCGTACTCTTCTGCGTACTCCTAGACTGCGTATTCATATTCTGTTGGAAGCCGTTGGCGTTCTGGCTTGGGACTCCTTGTGCTTGCTGTACATTCTGGCTCTGCCGGTTATCCTGATTTGGCTGGTTGTTCCGATTCTGCTGGTCGTTTTGAATCTGCCAGCTATTCTGGCTTTGGCGATTAATATTGTTTTGTGGAGTATCATTCGAGGGCTGCTGAGTCCGCTCTTGGGGCACCTGCTGCTTTTGTTCATTTTGTTGGTTCTGAGCCATCTGCTGGTTTTGTGCATTTTGTTGGTTTTGAGCCATCTGCTGGTTTGGAACCACCTGTTGGTTTTGAGCCATCTGCTGGTTATTGGATGTCTGCATCTCCGAAGGGTTTCCTGATGTTTGCTGCGGATCGCCGGACATTTGCGTCTGGAACTCACGATTTTGTAAACCCTGTGCGTCATATCCACCCGGGATTTCGCCCATATTGTACGGCTCCCCAACTCCGTTCATTTCGTTTGGCAGTTCGGATCCATTCATCTCGTTCGGCAGTTCGGATCTGTCAAAGTCATTCTGTTGCCAGGGTACGTTCATCTCGTTTGGCTGCTCAGCTCCGTCCATTTCGTTCAGCTGCTTAGGCCTGTCAGATTCGCTCATTTCCGATATTTCGGATTCATTCATCTCAGGTCTGTCAGAGGCGTTCATATTTCTAGGCATCTCCGGTCTGTTGGAGTTGCTCGTGTTCTCTGACATTTCGGAATCGTCGAATTCATCAGGCAGTTCCGGTCTATCCTGATCGTCAAACTCCGGTCTATCTGATTCATCAAAATCTGGTCTGCCCGATTCGTCAAATTTCGGCCTGCCCGATTCATCAAATTCTGGATTATCCGATTCATCAAATTCCGGCCTACCCTGCTCGTCAAACTCCATCCTGTCCGATTCATCAAATTCCGATCTATCGGATTCGTCAAATTCTGGCCGATCCGATTCATCAAATTCTGGTCTGCCCGATTCATCAAATTCCGGCCGATCCGATTCGTCTATCTCCGGCCTATCGGATTCATCAAGCTCTGACCGATCCGATTCATCGAAATCTGGTCTGCTCGATTCGTCAAACTCTGGCCTATCGGATTCTTCGAAATCAACGCGCTCCATTTCTCCTCCCGGGCCTTCATCCATAAAAGAGGACGTTCCTAGATTGCGATTTTCTGCCATTGCCGGGATTGATCCACCAATCATAAGAGCTGCCACTACGCCTGCCGCAATTGTTTTGTTTGATAACATAATTTTCCTGCCTTTCTTTTGTTGTTCTTGTGGAAGTAGGTTTGGAACGGATTTGAAAACATCTGCGCAGATTGTTTGAGTAACAGTTCCTTCGTCTATGTTTACTTTATTCGGGAGTTACTATTTCAAAATGGGGGAGTTGTTACAAAATAATGTAAAAGTTGTTTCATTTCGATATTTTCTGTATCGCCTTGTCACTAAAAGCACATGTATCGCCCCCGTTAATGTGCTTTATTACAAACAGCCCCCGACAAGGTTATCCCCCGCCAAGAGCCGTCCAAAGATTGTGTCGCAGGTTACTTTCATTTCGGAGAACACGCAAGAGCCTTCAAATATAAGCTGAAATTTGAATCAAAAAAGGAGAACAGCCTTTAAGCCATCCTCCGATACATTGATAAAACGCATTGCATTTGTCCGCCATTATAGCATAAGTGACCTTGTTTGTGGTCACGGTATTTTCGTTTGGCGTACCTTTCACTCCACCTCTTAAACTTTTTCCGATGCAAAGCTTCATAACCGCCATCCGTCTTTCAACCTTACAGCACGCGGATATTATATTCAATTGGCACTGGTGTGGCCTTTTTCCATTTCTTCACCCGCCACTTCATTCACGATTCAGAATCCAAAGATACAATAGGCATTTCTCTTCCACGCTCCGCCGTTTCACCCTGGAAGCATTTACCTCGATACTCCCATATCCCGACATCAACCTTTCGGAATGTCAGAAATGTTAGCTTCCATTCACCGGTCTCCTCATCCTGCTTATGGCTATACGGCTCTCCCAATTGGGCGAAGGACGAGGAAAAGGATGCAGGCGGCGGCAATTCATAAAATCATCAACAATGCGCTCCTCAACCAAATCCCCGGCTTTTGCGGTATCGCTGTTGAATGTGTCCTCGTTGAAAATATTTTTCCCCGTCATATTATCTCCTCCAATGCTACCACAAGATCATTAAGCATCTGTTGAATTTCATCCGCATCATCTATGAGCGTTCGTATTGAAGATGGGTTTCACCATCCTCCGCATGTCTCTACCTCCGCATGCTTGATCAGTGATTCAATCGATGTCAACCGTAATCAGCAAAACGTTTACATCTTTTGAAAGATGTAAACTGTTGTTATCCGACGCCCTCATTTTTCTACTGACGACAAATCTACGACGAATTTATCTCCGTCACTGATCCATCATGTACCATTAATCTCCGCAATCTTCGACGCTTGTGATCGTTCCTGTGAAGGTCTATTCAACCTCTCCGTACCTGAGTTTTGTAAAGCTGTACCTCTTGCCTGCCTCGATTATCCGATGCTCCTTTCCGAGCTATGCCTCTGTTCACGCTATTCCACTGTTCTGAAGCTCCGCCCGCTTTATTTCTCAGTGTAAATCCTGAGTGTTGCTTCGAGGAATGAAATCCTCTTTGCATCGCCCTGTACTCTGGCTTCCTTTAAGCTTTCCTGTACCCTTGCAATGTCCTTCTTTGTAATGGTTCTTCCTGCTACCTTCATAATCGTGTTCCTTTCTCGGCTGTCTGCCGTTGCTGTTCTTTAAGTTGATGCCATATTACCATTTTTAAGCGCATTATGGAACACGACAAACCACCAGAGATGTAAAAGTATTATTGTATACATTTACCTCTCCGTTACATCCCGGCCACCCTCAGAAAGATAATCGCAATATCCGCAATCCAAACCATCCATTCAACAACCCCACGAGGTAAGATTCTGTGTTCAAAACTATATGCTGCCGTTACAGCACCCAAAGACAAAAGTATCAACTCAATCGCTAATCTCATGTATTCCTCCCCTCTGCCAACAAGCTCACACCGACTGGTAAACTGTGATGTACTCCCGGCCGTTATAAAAAAACATCGTACTCCAGATTATCCAATATCTCCTCCGCTCGGTCGAGGATGTGGTCGATGGAAACCTGGTCGATAACTCCCCGTTTCATATCCCACCTTGCCTAATCTATTACTTTACCGATTCTATTTTTCATACTTTTTCTCTCTGCCATCGTAACCTCCGTGACGGGTGGTGTGTTCTCACGCTCCCACAAAGCTCTGCGCCAACCTGCTATCAACCGGCAGGCTGTCGATTGCTTTTCCAAGGTCGTAATAAACGCTCTTGTTCTTGCTGATCCTCTTGGTCTTAAGGATTGCCCTGTAGAAGTTGTTTCCCTCATCTGCATCCGCAAAGTCCAAAACCTTGGTGATCTCATATTCAAAGGCGTTTGAGTAAGTTCTTGAACCAATTCTATGTCCAAAAACCGCCTTGCAGATGTTCTCCTCCCCCTTTTTCATTTGAATAAAGCTGATCGTAACCCAAACCCCATTATAAACCACGCCGGGGAACTCTCCGAGTATTTCAAAATTTGGGTATGTGATGTTCAGTTTCTCTTGCCTTAAAGTTTTGTCCGTCCAAGCTTTTCTGTATGACATCCTGATGTCCTCGCTTTCTTCAATCCTCTCTTTTTTAGATTGTCTTTTATTCTCCACCCTTTCGAGCTTAGGTGTACATTACCATACAGTCAAAGCATATCCAAGCATATATAATACACAATCTTTTGCAAGCGCAATTGTGTAAAGTTACATTCTAAATTTCGACCTAGATTTTGGAAAAATGAGTAACCCTTAAAAGATAATCATTGTAGACACGATGTTGCGTCATACCACCGCCCACTGCTCAATATTATCCTCACAAAAACAATTGCCCCTGACGAGGTTCTGTTCCCCCGCCAAGGGCTCTGTGGTCTCTTTGGATACACCAAAGTTTGTGTCGCAATAGCGAATTACTGTCACCAGAAAATTATACCTGTGTCGATTATGCACTACTACCCACTGCAACAACCTTCCCATCTTTCACGATCAGATAGAGGGTGATATAGGACCCCAAGTATTCTTCTACGAATTTCTTTTTTGAAACAGTCGTCTCATGCGATACAGATAGATCTACGCCAAATTTTTTTACTTCATATGTCGGAGCTTCCGATTCCCAAACATATATTTTTTTTGCAATCTTGAAATCATAGTTTTTTGATATTGGTTTAGCATTATCCCAATCCCAATTAAATTGCTTCTTCCCGTATGCCATGTTGGGAGCGGCCACTTTTTTAACCCTCATGGTATCATCCGTTGTGTAGATAGTCTGCACAGCCGTATCATTCATCGAAAAAATATAGCATCCATCTTTTGGAGCAGCATTGACTCCAATAGGCGGCACCATAGATAAAACCAAGAGCAAACTTATGGTAACAAGAACGAAAGACTTTTGTTGTAATTTTAACATAACAGCTCCTTTCTTAAGACGATGTTAAAAACTGGATACTTTAATATGGCAAATCAACGAACCTACCTTCATTACACACTCGAGTATCCCTGTACCTCGGGCAGCCTGTCTATGATTCCCTGAACGTCGATCCCCTTGTGCGTGACATACATTTGTAGCACGTCTCTCGCAAAGTCCTCATCCACTCCGTTATGTTTGGCAATCTCCTCGACCGGTTTTTCTGCGTCCATATCTATCATAATTCCTTCGATCAATCTTTCAAGTCCAATTTTCGTGTATTTGCCCATCTTTTACCTCGCTTCCATCACTGCGTCCGATAACTACTCTCCCAGCCCTTGATACAGCATCTGGTTATACGCCGCATTCGCCTCTTCGCTTGCCTTCTTCTCCTTCCACGCCGCAATCTCGCTCATAATGGCAAGCATCTCGTCCACCACAATTTCCTCGTACCTTGGCTGTACATTATACAGGTAAGACGTCATGCGGCGAATTGCTTTGGGGCTCCCAAGATTCTTTGCCACTAAATTCCCCAGTTCCTCAGAAAAGCCAAGCGCTATCATTTCAGTTACGAGCTCATCGCGCGCGGACGTCCATTCTGCATTTCCCGACATCGGCTCACCCCTTCCCGCCTATCTTCCGTCTATCTTAAACGATTAGCGAATTATAATCAACACATTCTTTTGCGACCTGTGGCGAAAATCGGTATTGGGACCCAATGCAGAAACCAATAACCAGAAAGCGGAACCGGATACCAAGGCAGAAACCAATAACCAGAAAGCGGAACCGGATACCAAGGCAGAAACCAATAATACGCATTCGCACACAAACTCTTAACAAGATTCAAAACATCGAACATATTTACGATTTTCTCTTGACAAAGCCTTTCCCAGCGTGCTATTATCTGTTTACCGAAAAACGAACATATGTTCTATAAACTTATATACAGCACACTGGAAATAGAAAGCGAAATAGAAAGGACACCATTATGAATACTGCTAACTCCACTGACACCGCCCTTCCGGTCATCAATATCATTACCAATTACCACAACGAACTCGTCAATGATGCCGTCCATCTTGCTCGGAGGATGAACCAGGCCATGCGAACTGTGGCAGTAACAGGTATCACCGCTCCCCTCTTCGATCAGCTTAAGTACAATTTTGCCCTCCTGGAAGACCTCCTGGACCAGTACGAGGAGACAATAAACGCCAATGAGCAGATTGAGGATGTCCTGGACGATATCCGGATCCTACTTTTGGAGGTGGAAGGGGCATCGGTGCAAAATGCATCGGCACAGAACAAATCGGTGAAAAATGCATCGGTGACAGAAGTATCATTTTCCGAAACAAGATATGCAGAACCTGGCAAGGTGCTGATAGGTAACCAAAATGCGGCGTGAGCATCCTGAAACTCCATCTGCTCAGCCTAACACCAAGTAAAAAGAGAGGTGATACTATGTGCTGCAAATACTTTATTAGCTCTGACCCCGAAATCCGGCAATATGTAGACGCAGCAAAACATAATCCGTTGACTTCTAAAATGATAGATGTGCTTGGAAAACCATTAGTGACTCGAGGTGGCGTGGTTCCCTCAAGCATTGCCCCGGTCATTGCTCTGACCAAGGCAAGACGGTCGGACGTATTCCCAATGGTATGGGGCTTTGACATCAAGGGAATAGACCACCCAATTATAAATGCCAGGACAGAAACGGCAAGTGAGAAGAAATCATTTCAGCAAAGTTGGAAAAACTGTCGCTGCGTGATTCCGGCATCATACTATTATGAATGGGGACAGGCACAGCCACAAGACAACCGAAAAATCAGGTACGTGATCCAGCCTAAAGGAGTCACCATCACTTTTCTCGCAGCGTTGTATCGTTTTCAGAAATATGGAGATTTGAAATATCCTGTTTTTACGATTCTGACCAAAGAGCCAAGCGATAGTTTAAGACAAATCCACGACCGAATGCCCGTGGTACTGCCAGAATCGGTCGTTTCAAGCTGGATAAATCCAGATCGAAGCCCAGAAGAGATTGTAGAATACGCCCTCACAGAATTTGTGGCAGAGCGGGAGACTGCGAGAGTGTAGCTTTTAGAAGCATTTTTTTATGAAGCAAGGTTTTTGAATCAAATTGAGATACGCCATTTAGTTTTTACGATATTGGATTTTGAAAATATAGGGCATTTTCTTGCCAACACCGCCCAAATACTATATACTACCACCTAAGACATTCATCCCTTTTGCACTTTCCCAGGTTCAGTGCATAAGCGTCGTTTCTGGATGGATGTCTTTTTTGTTTTTTAGGGGCTTTGACGGCTTTTACTTTTGATGCCTTTTGTTTTTTTGGGAGCTTATATAATTTTTGAGGCTTTGAGGGTTTTGTCGAGCAACTCAAAAAAAATCAATAACGAAAACAGGGGATTAGCGTTTCAGCCATCCCCCGATTTCATTGATAAATGCATTTCATTCAGTATAGCACAAAAACGACGCAGGTGGCAATGGTTTCTGGTGCAATGCGGGAGCTAAAAATCGACCCAATCCTTCTATGCGTTCTTAAACTTCTCCTTGAACGCATTAAATTCTGCGGATATTTTTAACCTCTTCTCTTTCAGATCCTTATGAAACTCTTCTTTTTTAGTGGCACGCATCCGCTCTCTTGTCTGACGTTCCATCTCTCGCTGCATCTTTTGGGCTTCCTCAACCTGGGCAGAGATTACAGCGGCATCAAAGCGTAATATTTCAACCTTGAAACCTGAAAGCCTGTCGTCTATGTCCGACTCATCACTCTCGTCAGCAAGCGCTACAATAGCGGTGGTACCATCCTGAAGTTTTTCTGTCACGGCCTCCATCAGCGAGGCATCCTCAATCGCGTCCTCTGCGTCCAATAAGCTACCCGCAAGCGCCCCGTATGACCCCATAAGAAGCATGCCAATAGGGCCACCCATGATTCCAAGCAGACCACCAACCAATCCGCCTATCAATGTATCGTCCTGCGTATGAACGCCGGAATCAAAGCTGTCACATAAAGTAACGCCTTGTCCCTCTTTTTTTATCAAAGCCATCTGTAGTATTGTTGCACTCTCGGTTACCGGGCTTTTGCTCAAAACATTAAGCGCCTGGTAGCCTTCGCTTTCTATCTCAAAAATTGCTGCTATAACGTTCTGCATCTTCTTTTTATCCCCTTTCTACTGAGTATTGATTTATCTGCCTATAGTTGCATACTACCACACCTCTGCCTTATCCGCCACAGAAACATAGAAAATGAAAAGCCCGATAACCTCCACGCTCACCGGATTATAACACAGTCGCATTTCCCCAGTTCACATCCTGGTACTTCTGAACTGATGAAATGATGTAACTGACAAATTACATAAAACTATAAAAACGGAGATTCCTAACATGACCACTTAATTGTGTTTGTATTTCCCCGTCACGAAAAATCTTGCGTCACGGATCATTTCTTTCCTTAGCTCCCAAATCGTTGCTTGCACCCAATACCCCCGTCTCATCCATTCATTGTCTAATTTTGTAACGTCAAAAATTCCCTTCCAGCTCTCTTCACAAAACTTTCTCCGTTCATCAGAAGGCAGCGTATCAAAAATTGCATACATCTGGTCATCTTCGTCTTCTGTTTCACTCAAATACCAATCGTTAAGAACAAAGTGCCATAAATCGAAGTCTGACAGCAGCACCTGGTCACTTGTAATCTCGAACTCTATGCATACATACGATTCATTTCCCGCTCCATAAGCCCAGCGCTCCCTTCTCAAATCTGGCTTTTTGTGCTTTCCCTCCTGCATATACCACGCCCATACGGGATATTCTACACCTTCCGGCGGTGGGCCGATACGTTCCTTCATATTTCGGACCAGCCAGTCGTATGCTTCTGCACTCAAATCAGCCATGCTGCTTTTCGCTGGATTGCATCGGTATACGCCTGTTTTCTGGATAATGTTCCATATCTCAACCGGCTGTATTGTCCATAAGATCATTCGTAGCGCCATTTCTTTTCGATATTATTATCATCCCTCATTTTGGTATTCTTTTAAATATCCTTTTCGCTCTCATTATGAGCTTATTCAAATCTCCTCCCTGTTGGCTTTTTGCTTGTTCTCTTGCGACTTAAGCAACGCTTCTATTCTGCCTTTTATCAAACCTAAAGCGACTTCATTCCTCCCGCCATTTATGATAATATCCGCGTGTTTCTTCGTTGGCTCGACATAGATATAATGCATAGGTTTCACCGTGGAAAGATATTGCTCGGCTATTCCCTCAACATCCCTTCCTCGTTCTTTTACATCCCTTATTACGCGCCGCAAAACCCTTTCATCAGCGTCCGCTTCAACATATATCTTTATGTCAAACAGTTCCCTTAGGTCATCATTCTGTAGAACCAATATGCCTTCAACGATTATTACTTCACACGGACGAATTCTCACAGTATCCTTGGAACGATTGTGCGCGGTAAAATCATATATCGGACATTCAATGCACTTGCCGTCCTTCAATTCTTTGATATGCTTGATCAGCATTTCCGTCTCAAAGGCATCCGGCTCGTCATAGTAATTTTTCTCCTGCCCTCATAAGGAATGTCGTCACGAGCTCTATAGTAGTTATCGTGGCATATGACCGTAATCCTGTCCTTGAATTCCTCCTTCAGCCGGTTCGTGAATGTGGATTTTCCTGAACCTGTGCCTCCTGCAACACCGATTATCGCGCCCACAACCATCCCTCCTTTGTTTCGTCCATTCCTCGCAAACAATAGAAAGAACCTGTCCAAGTACTCATTCTTTCAGATGAATTTAGGAAAGAGCCTGTCCAAGCATTCATTTTTCAAACTATTGTGTTGAGTTTTGGGCATCCTCGTATTCAGTCTATTAAGTTAGGCGTGTGCAGATTGTCTGAGAACCATCCACCTTCTCGCAGCAATATCCCTGAACTATCAGTTCTTCCAAATGCACTCATACTGCTCTATTCCTCTGGTTGGTAGCCCTCATATTCGCCAAACTCTTCCTCCATTATCTCGGAGCACACATCAACACACTCATCGCAGATATACACTCCGTTCGGGCCGGAAATCAACCTTCTAACCTGGTTCTGGTTTTTTCCACAAAACGAGCATCTGACTTGTGCGTTTATACTGCCCGCCCCAGCGCTGTCCTCAATCACCGAATCCGGCTCCTCGCCCTTTTCAAGCCTTTCCTTCTCCTGCAAGACCTTGAAGTATCGCTCGACAGAAATCTGATCTTCCTGCGAAAACGAGTCATACCGTTCTAAAACTGCGTTCCGTCTTATAATAGAGTTGTTTCCTAACCCTATTTTGAC
>JAFUXY010000219.1 GCA_017477005.1 Lachnospiraceae bacterium
TCCAATCCTTTTTTGCCGGGCTGATATTGGAGAATATCAAGCAAAAGAATCGCCAGGACTTCGAGATGAAGTTGATAGAAATTGCATCGAGAAATTGAACGAGGATATTTTTTACGCAGGAGAGCAGCGTATGGGAATTTATCTAAATCCCGGGAATGAGGGGTTCCGGACAACGAGAAACGGCACATATGTGGACAAGTCAGGGATGATTTCCTTGCTGAACGACCGCATTGGGAGGAAGGACAAGCTAGTGTGTGTCAGCCGTCCGAGAAGGTTTGGGAAGTCGACGGCGGCACAGATGGTCTCCGCGTATTATGACTGCGGCTGCGACTCGTCGGAGCTGTTTGACGACTTAGAAATCGCGAAAGCCCCGTCGTACCGGGAGCATTTGAACAAGTATTATGTGATTTATGTTGACATTACAGGCGTGATGGACAGTGCGGAAATCCCAAGAGAAAAAACGGTTGAATCCATCGTGGAGTTTATCAACAACGATATAAGCAGGGAGTTTCCGGACATAAACATTGAAAAGACGTTGGCGATGACGCTATGGAATGTAGCGTCGGCGAAGCGGCGGAAGTTCGTGATGATCATAGACGAGTGGGATGCCTTGATCCGAGACCCGAGGGTGCCGGAAGACATGCGGTGGATATATCTCCAGTTTCTGAGAAGCCTATTCAAGAACAGCCAGATCACGGACAAGGTGTTCGCCGCGGCTTATATGACGGGAATACTGCCGATCAAGAAGGACGGGACGCAGTCGGCGATTTCAGAGTTCAATGAGTTTGATATGATCCACCCGAGGGCGTTCCAAGAATATGTAGGTTTTCAGGAAGAAGAGGTGGAGGCGCTGTGCAGTCGGGAGGGCATGGATTTCGCAGAGATGAAGTCGTGGCCGAGGCGCTGGAGAGGATCCACGGCGAGGAGTGCGCGCCGCTGTTCTACAACAGCGAGCAGGCGCTGCGGGGTGGCGTATTTCGCGTACCGGGATTATTACCTCAAGCTCGAGGAACTGTCCGGGGGGAAGGGGTACGCGGATGTCGTGTTCCTCCCAAAAAGGGGGATCGGCTACCCGGCCCTGGTGGCGGAACTGAAAAGGGACGACGCGTCGGAGGCGGCAATCGGCCAGATCAGGAGCCGGAACTACCCGGACGCGCTGAAAGGCTTCGACAGCGAGATACTGCTGGTGGGGATCACCTACGACGCAAAGGAGAAGAAGCATTGGTGCAGGATTGAGGCGGTGGGAGAATGAAGAAGTTTAACACGACGGCGGTGTGTATACCGTCAAAGCACTACATGGTCGATTTGTCCGATAGGGTTCGGGAAATCAAAAAGATGGTGGACGAGGGAGAGTACTTTACTATCAACCGTGCGAGGCAGTACGGGAAGACGACGACGCTGAATGAACTGCGGAAGGTGCTTGAAAAAGAATACAACGTCTTGGATCTGAGCTTTGAAGGCATCAGTCACGCTGGATTCAAGGATGAGCAGTCATTTGTGAAGGCGTTTTGCCGATTATTGAAGCGCAGATATCGTACCGGTCTAAGGTTGCCACAGAGAGTGAAGGAATCATTTGAGGATTTCCTTTCTAGACGAGAAGAAAAGGCTCAGATGGATGAACTGTTTGATGTCTTGACGGAATGGTGTGAAGAGTCTGAGAAGAAGGTGGTTTTGCTCATAGATGAAGTGGACAGTGCGACAAACAATCAGGTTTTTTTAGATTTCTTGGCAGGATTGCGTGATGGCTATATAGACAGGAGCATGTATGGTGGAACCGCCTTTCAATCTGTTATCCTTGCAGGGGTAACGGACGTGAAGCATCTGAAGAGCAAGATTCGGAATGAAGCGGACGCAAAACAAAACAGCCCGTGGAATATCGCGGCGGACTTCATGGTCGATATGAGTCTGTCCGAGGATGGCATACGAGGGATGCTGGATGAGTACGAGGCCGATCACCAAACGGGGATGGACATACCGTCCATCGCAAAACAGATCAGGGGATATACGAACGGCTATCCGTTCCTGGTAAGCCGGATCTGCCAAATTATTGACCAGCGAATGCTGCCGGAATCCTTTGCAAATTTAGCAGAGTCATGGACGGAATACGGGGTGGATGAAGCGGTCAGGCTTTTGTTATCAGAGGACAACACACTCTTCGCGTCACTGATGGGAAAGCTGCATAACATGCCGACGCTGCGATCGCAGCTTCGAAAAATATTGATGTCAGGAGAGGTGGTCATATGGCAGACCTATGACAAGGAGCAGGAGCAGCTGCGCATGTACGGGTTTATTCGGAATAACAAGGGGACGGTAGCAGTAGAAAACAGAATATTTGAAATGCTGCTGTACCACCATTTTATAGGGGAAAA
>JAFUXY010000220.1 GCA_017477005.1 Lachnospiraceae bacterium
ACATCCTCCTCGTTGGCATCAACTACAGCGAGTCAAAAAAGAAACACACCTGCATTATCGAGAAGTATTAATTCAGATCGTCACGAAAAAAGTAGTTTCTTGTGGAGAATGAAGCATAGGAAAAGGCTTAAAACCCATATGGCAGGTTTTAAGCCTTTTAATTCTGCGAGTATGGAAAGTGGGGTCGTTTACTTTATTTTTACACTCTTCTTTCCGCTTGCGGACGATTTGATCTTTGTGGTATTTCCATAAGCATACATCCTTACATACCAAGTGCCCTTAGAAGCCTTTATTTTTTTAGAAACGGTATTCTCACTCTTTACAGTGACGGTCTTTGGTTTCTTGAATTTGCTGTTTGACGAATATTCAATGATATAGCCGGAACAAGTGGTTTTGTTCCATTTGCCAGCCCTGTCACGACACCGGAAGCTCTGACCTTTGCGATCTTTGGATTTTCAACTGCATAAACTTTTGCTCCATTCAAATTTGTTCCAGCCAACGTTATTTTTGTCGTTTTTCCCGATACAATGTTGGATGCTCCCAAAGTCACTTTTTTGATTGTTTGGGTTCGTTTTGAAATGGAAAAAGTTTTGGCGATCGTTCCTTCGTAATGGCCCTTTCCCTTCACAAGAAGCGTGGCGTTTCCGACGGTGGTATTGTTGCTGAAAGACACTTCATAATCCGTTCCTTCGGACAGTTTTTTGGAATTATATTTCACAGTCACCGTAGGTTTTTTGGCGGTTCCATCGTAGGTGTAGCTTGTCTGCGACAGCGAAACATTTTCCTCTGCAATGCTTCCTCCGTTTCCAGGACCAGTGCTGCTGAAGTGGATGGTGGCGGAAGCAAGGGCATCGTTTCCGTCTTCGATTGCGATGAGATCCCAATTTGCCTTGTCTTCTGCGTAATAGACATCATAGAGGGTATTGCATCCACTAAAGGCGTTCCATTCTATTTTCGTAATGCTTGAAGGCAGGATTACGCTGTTTAATACGGTGCAGCTATAAAACATAGAATTTTGGATGGTACCTACGCCGTTCGGAATTTCTACGGACTCAAGCAAGCTGCAATACGCAAAAGCGTCCGCTCCAATGCTTTCAACAGCGGAAGGAAGGCTTATCTGACTAAGCACTTTGCAACTACGAAACGCTTCATTTCCAATAGTTTTTATTGAATCTGGTAGAGTAATAGAACTAAGCCAAGTACAATATGTAAATGCACCATCCCCTATGGACACCAAATTTTGAGGAAGTGTCACATTTGACAAGTTCGAGCAGCTGGCAAAAAAACGATCTGGAATCTGCCGAATCCCATCAGGAAGGACAATGCTCCTCAAACTGCTGCACCCAGCGAAAGTAGCTCTATCTACTGTTTTTAGACTTTCAGGAAGGGAAACGGACGTCAGGCTTGTGCAGTCGTAGAATATACTTCCTTCCATTATGGATACTCCTTCTGGAATTTCTATGCTTCTCAAGCTTGTGCAGCGAATAAATACGTCGCTTTTTAATTGTTTTATATTTGAGGGTATGATTAGGCTCTTCAAGCTTGTGCAATCTGCAAACAACCCGTCCTCTAATATGGAAAGATTATTTGGAAGAGTTACCGATGTCAGTGAATTGCATGTCCCAAAACAATATTTTCCGATTGTAGTCACTGTGTCTGATAAAACAGCACTGCGTAATGTATCACAGGAGAAAAAAGCTTTATCACCCACGTTGATCGTGCCGCTTGGAATCTCAATGCTTCTAAGTCTATCGCAATCCTCAAAGGCATTCTCGCCAATCGATTCTACGCTTGACGGAATCAAAACCTCGCCAAAGGCACAACCTGAAAAAGTGCCATCTCCTATTTTTATCAGATGGTTGTGCAGTTCAATCGAGGTTAAACTGCTGCACCCGTTAAACGTGTTATTCTCTATAATGTCCACGCCTTCGGGAATGACTGCTTTTGCGATTTTCTTGCAATCTTGAAAGGCGGAAGTTCCTATATACATGACTGTGCTTGGTATGGAGATATCTTCGAGGTTATCACAGTAATGAAAGGCACCTTCACCAATCTCCGATAAGCCTTCTGGTAAATTTATTCCTGTGATATGCAAACATCCATAAAAGGCGTTTTCGCCAATCGATTTCAAGGTAGAAGGAATTGTGACAGTGGTCATATTGTTGCGGTCTCCCCAAAACCAACCATTATAGAGACTGTAGCAGAATGCGTAGTTTCCGATCCGCGTGATTTCTTCCGAGATAACGGCGGATTTTATGTTCTTTCCCTTCCAAGGCGCGCCATCGTCATCTGTATAATCGTAGATATCTCCCGTTCCCTCTATTGTCAGAATGCCGCTTGCACTCAGATTCCAAGTGGCATTTGTCCCACATTTCCCGGAAGTCGCATCATCCGAAAGAACATCCGCTATTTTTGCGTCTGTAGAATTCTCGATTTCTTCCGATTCTAGTATACCCTCAGTTTCAGATGATGAAATCTCTTCTGAGTCGGTGATTCCATCTGAAAGAACCTCCGTTTCCTCCACAATTTTGTCTTCGTAATCTGAGACGACTTCTGGCTCATCTGATTCTTTTTCTGTGGCTGCTTTTGCATCATCCACATCTTCTTCTGTAGAAACCTCTTTGGTATTATCCGCTATATCGTCTATTGTTTCAGAATTCTCAAAATCCTCAAAATTCTCATGAAACAAATCCATGGCATTCGATGCTTCATCCAATTCGTCCACATCTACATTTGACTCACTGGTTTCGATGGATGCATTTTCTGAAAGTTCTATTTCCTCTGCGATCCATCCATTCTCTTCAGCGGCGACCACCTTTTGTGGCATTGTTGTCCATACTGTCCCTGCTGCCAGGGAAATCGCCAATCCTAGCGCCAACTTTCTTCTTGCTTCTCTAAACATAGCATCTCCTTTCTCTGCATCTCCCGCTATTTCCACAATATCTTTATATCAGTACGGTGTCTCATAAGCCATAGCGCATTCCAAAGCGGATATTCACAGCTTTGCAGCATTGTAGAATTGTCACCGCGTTATGTGGTGTTACTTATGTAACACTATACTTGATTTTTTGAGGCGAGAGAATATGATATATCTACTTTTGAAGTATAGCATGATATTGAATTACATTCAACGGGATACCCGTTGAATTTTTTGATGAAAAGAATCGAAGAATTGGATCAAAATTGAATATCCCCCACAGTAATCGACATGAAAAAAGTATGTGGCGAAAGCCTATGCATGAAAAGTGCTTGAAAAGAGGATAGGAATTATGTAGAATTTGAAAAAAGATAGCTGAGTACAAGAGAAGGGGAGTTGAAAATGAGTACACGGGAACGGGCGATAGATATTGTTTCAAAAATGAATGAAAACCAATTAGAGGGGTTTGTAGCTATGTTCGAGCTGTTCTTTCCAGAAGTGGATTTGGATGGTGGCTTAGAGGAAAGGGAGAAAGCGTTTGATGAAATAGAACGTATTACGCATCCTATTTTGGATTTGGATTACGACAAAGAGCTTGCCGAAGCCAGAGAGGAGAAATATGGGAGATGAGGATCCTGATTGATACGAATGTAATGCTGGATTATATTACAAAAAGAGAACCCTACTATACGGATGCATATACAATTATGAAAAAATGCAGATCGGGTGAAGTGAAAGGCTGCATAGCCGCTCATTCGGTTATGAATGCGTTTTATATATTGCGTAAGGAATATACCGAGACCGAGAGACGCAAAATACTGTTAAATTACTTAAAGATAGTATCGATATTTGGTATAGACAAGGAAAGGATTATCGATGCTCTAAATCGAACAGATTTCAAAGATGTAGAAGATTGTTTGCAAGATGAGTGTGCTTTATTGTTTAATGCAGATTTTATTGTAACGCGTAATATAACTGATTTTTCTTGCAGTAAAGTGAAAGCATTGACACCAAAAGAATTTCTGAGAGTGGAGCCGAGGACATAGAAAACAGGTGGATAGAATTGTCGTGGTGGAGGGAAGCGGGCTATGTATTTCCTGAATAGCGGGATGGGATATGCGTTGTTTCTTAAAGAAGCTAGAAAAAAGTATTATGTTGATAAAAGCTTGCTAATTGATGAGGTATACCGCTACGCACAGGAGGTGAATGCGTATATTTGCATCACCAGGCCGAGGCGGTTTGGAAAATCCGTGGCGGCCAACATGATAGCGGCCTTCTTTGAGGAGGGTACGAGGGAAGAGATTCTTTCCGCCATGGTGGTCTACGGTTTTCTGACTTACTATGACAAGGGGCTGCGGATTCCCAACCATGAGCTGATGCTGAAATTCCGGCAGGCTTTGGCGTCGGAGCCCCTGGGCCTGAACCAGACGCTTGGGGAGTCAAGGAGGCTGCTCGAGGCGACGCTGGACAGGAGGGAGGGGGAAGTGGCGAGGCTTTTGGAG
>JAFUXY010000221.1 GCA_017477005.1 Lachnospiraceae bacterium
GTCCGTTTGCAGACGGAAAAAGGGGCGGCAGATCAGGGCGATACCGATGGCAAAGATCAGTGCCGTGATCGCGGAAAGCCGGATGCCGTTCGTCGCCACCGAATTGGCATGCTCAAACCGCTTGCCCCCCAAATGTCTCGAAACAAGCGCATTGACACCGACACCAGTGCCGACGCCGAACGCGATCATGAGATTCTGCAGCGGGAATCCGAGCGACACCGCCGTCAGCGCGTCCTCGGAAAGCATAGCCACGAAGATGGAATCTACGATGTTGTAGAGCGCCTGCACCATCATCGAGATCATCATGGGGGTGGACATCGTGATCAGCAGCTTGCCGATCGGGTCCACTCCCATTTTATTTTCTTGTTGTGTATTGTCGCTTGTCATGTCATTACACCATTTCTTTTAATACCTTGCCTGCTTCCGCGAGCGCGTCGGCGATCCCGGCGGGATTCTTGCCACCGGCCTGCGCCATATTTGGTCGCCCGCCTCCGCCTCCGCCCACCTTTGGAGCGATAGCTTTGATCAGATTTCCGGCATGCGCGCCTGCTTTCACGGCCGCTTCCGTCGCCATAGCGATCAGATTGACCTTTCCATTTGACGCAGAGGCGAGCACGATCACTCCTTCGCCGAGCTTTTGCTTGAGCTCGTCGCCAAGGGAGCGGAGTCCGTTCATATCCACGTCCTTGATTTCTTTGGCCAGGAAGGACAAGCCGCCGATTTCTTCCGTGGAGGAAGCCACATCTCCGAGCGCATCCTTGGCCTGGGCGGATTTCAAGCTCTCGTTTTCTGAAGAGAGTGCCTTGATTTCTTTTTGAAGCGAGCGGATCCGTCCGGAAAGTTGGTCTGGCGCGACCTTCAACAGCGAGGCTGCTTCTCTGGCCGCTTTTTCGATCTTTTGGTAATACGCGAACACCGCTGCGCCGGTCAGGGCTTCGATCCTTCGAACGCCGCTGGCGACGCCCGATTCGGACAGGAGCTTGAAGGCGGAAATCTCCGCCGTATTTGAAACATGGGTACCGCCGCAAAGCTCCGTGGAGTAGTCTCCCATTTTGACCACGCGTACCTCGTCGCCGTACTTTTCGCCGAATAACGCCATAGCCCCGGACTTTCTGGCTTCTGCCAGGCTCATAATCTGTGTTTCTACATCGACGGCCGCCGCAATTCGGTCATTGACCTTCTGCTCGACCTCTTCGATTTCCGCCGGTGTCATGGCAGAAAAATGCGTAAAGTCAAAACGCAGACGTTCCGCATTCACATCGCTGCCTGCCTGCTGCACATGATCTCCCAAAACCTCCCGCAGCGCGCGCTGAAGCAGGTGGGTCGCGCTGTGGTTTCTTGCAATGGCCATCCGTCTGGCCTTGTCCACCGAAAGGCTGACCGTATCTCCGATAGAGAAGGATCCGCTTTCTACCTTTCCAATATGTCCGATCTTGTCGCCCGCAAGCGGGATCGTGTCTTTCACGACGAAACGGCTCTCGCCAGAGGAAATGACGCCGGTGTCGCCCACCTGCCCGCCTTTCTTCGCGTAGAACGGCGTATCGTCCGTAATCAGCGTGCCGTGCTGTCCTTCCGACAGCGTGGATACGACCTCCGATTCAGAGGTCATAGCGGAAATAGAGGACTCGCCTTCCAGCCTGTCGTATCCGATAAAGACAGAACAAAGACCGGGATCGAGTTCGTCGTAGACCGAAGCGTCCTTTCCCATATAGTTGGTTTCTTTTCGAGCGGCGCGCGCCGTTGTTTTCTGGCGCTCCATACAGGCATCAAAGCCCGCGCGGTCCACCGAAAAGCCTTTTTCCGCCAATATTTCTTCGGTCAGATCGAGCGGGAAGCCGTAGGTATCGTAGAGCTTGAACGCATCTTCGCCCGGCAGCACTGTCCCTTTGCCGGAGGAGGTCAGATTGTCTTCGAGCTCCGCTAAAATAGCCAATCCCTGATCGATCGTGCGGTTGAATTTCTCTTCTTCTTCAGAAAGTACCCGGTGGATGAACTCGCGTTTTTCCGCAAGTTCCGGATATCCATCCGCGTTTTCGGTGATTACCGTTTCAGACAATCTCGCCAAAAACAGATCTCCAATGCCGAGCATCCGGCCATGCCTGGCTGCGCGGCGGATTAGTCGGCGGAGGACATAGCCCCGTCCTTCGTTGGAGGGCAGAATTCCGTCGGAGACCATGAAGGTAGCGGAGCGGATATGATCTGTGATCAGACGGATCGAAACATCGTCCTAGTTTTGTCCGGCCTCGTAGGTCTTGTTTGCCATCCGGCAGATCGCGTCCCGAATCGCCTTCATCGTGTCGATATCGAATACCGAATCCACTTCCTGCATCACGACGGCCAGACGCTCCAAGCCCATACCGGTATCGATGTTTTTTTGCTCGAGCTCGGTGTAGTTGCCCTTTCCATCGCCGTCAAACTGGGTGAATACGTCGTTCCAGACCTCCATATAGCGGTCGCAGTCGCAGCCTACGCCGCAGGTAGGCTTTCCGCAGCCATATTTTTCGCCCCGGTCATAATACACCTCCGAGCAGGGACCGCAGGGCCCGGCACCATGCTCCCAGAAATTGTCGCATTCGCCGGTTTCCGGATCCCGGTAGAAGCGGGTGATCCGATCCGCGTCGATGCCGATTTCGTCATGCCAGATCGCAAAGGCCTCCTCGTCCTCGCCGTAGATCGAAGGGTAGAGGCGGTCTGGGGAGAGTCCCAGGGTCTCGGTCAGGTATTCCCAGGTCCAATGGATGGCTTCTTTTTTGAAATAATCACCAAATGAGAAATTTCCGAGCATTTCGAAAAAAGTCAGATGGCGGGCTGTCTTTCCCACATTGTCGATATCGCCGGTGCGGATACACTTTTGGCAGGTGCAGACCCGTCGCCTGGGCGGAATCTCCTGGCCTGTGAAATAAGGCTTCAATGGCGCCATACCGGCATTGATCAAAAGAAGGCTGTTGTCGTTTTGCGGCACGAGAGGAAAACTCGGCAACGCCAAATGTCCTTTGCTTTCAAAGAATTCGAGAAAGCTCCGCCGCAGATCGTTTACTTTCTGTATCATTGTTCGGAACCTCCGTTTTCGGATGATTCATTCTTGCGTTTGCGCAGCTGGATACCGATGTATCCGCCGCACAATCCCAACACGACCAGACAGATCATCTGCACAATGTAGGTCATAAAACTGCTCAAAAATGCTTCCATAGTTTGTTTCCTCCTTTTCGTTTGCTTCTATAGTGTAGCATCTGATTTTTCGTATTATCTCATTCTTCCAATAATGGATGTCGCTTTTGCATAAATTTCTTCCGGGTCAAACCCGATGTCAAATTGCCCATTTTCATACAGGATTCGCCCATTCACCATCGTGAGCTTGACGTTGGTTTTGCTGCCCGCATAGACGATGTTTTTGGGGATGTTGTTCATCGGCTGCATATTCGGCTGTTTCAAATTCAGCAGGAAGAGATCCGCCTTTTTCCCGACCGCCAGTCGGTCGCAATCGACAAGTCCCATACACCGGGCGCCTTCGGCTGTCGCAGAGTAGAGTACTTCTTCCGCTGGGACACAGGCCGCATCGTTTTCCCGTACCTTCGCCAATGTCCCCATCAGGTACATTTCCCGGAAAAAGTCAAGGGCGTTGTTGGAGGCGGCGCCGTCCGTGCCCAGAGCTACCGGTATCCCCTCGTCCAAAAACCGCTTGATCGGCGCGATACCGCTGGCCAGCTTGAGGTTTGAAGCAGGGTTTGTGACTGCGTAAAGCCCGTGGCGTTTCATAATCTCGAAATCATGGTCGCTTAGATGTACACAGTGGAAACCGCCTCCGCCATAGGTGTACATACCAAGGGATTCGCACAGTTCCGTCAGCGTCTTGCCCCAGCGTTCCTTGCACTCTGCGACCTCTGTTGCCGTTTACGAATTGAGCAAAAACAAAGGTGAGTGGTATTTTTCCTCCAGCTTAGCGACTCCCTCCTTACGCTCAATCGAAGTCGTGTATTCGGAGTGGAAGCCGA
>JAFUXY010000222.1 GCA_017477005.1 Lachnospiraceae bacterium
AACAAAGTTAGAACTCAGAGCAAAATCAAAGGGCTTCGGAAACCCGAAACCCTTGATTTTACTGTATCGATGCGACAGGATTTGAACCTGCGACCTCTGCGTCCCGAACGCAGCGCTCTACCAAACTGAGCCACGCATCGAATCAAGACGGCTGATAGTCTAACACACTTTGGCCGGTGTGTCAATATAATAACTCCCATATTCTTGACACAAATTTTGATTCGTATTATAATCCCCAAAATATTACATTAAGTGAAGGGTTGCATGCAGCAGAGGGGGCGGCATGGTTTTCAGTTCAATGTTGTTTTTGTGGGCGTTTCTGCCCATTGTTTTTTTGGCGACGTTTTTCGCGTATCAAATCGGGCGGGAGCCGTTGGCCAATGCGTTGCTCCTGGTGGGGAGTTTGTTTTTTTATGCCTTGGGGGAGCCGTCGTACATCGGGCTGATGCTCGCGGTCATTGCGATCAACTGGGTGATTGGTCTGATGATGGAGCAATTTGAAAGGCAAAAGACGCTGTTTCTGATCTGTGCGGTGGTTTCAAATGTTGGAATTCTTGGTTTTTATAAATATGCGGATTTTGCGGTTAGGGTTTTTGGAATTTTGCTCAGAAAGGAGCTGGTCGGTCCGGATATCGCGCTCCCGATTGGCATTTCTTTTTTTACGTTTCAGGCGCTTTCTTATACAATTGATGTTTATCGGGGAGATTGCAGCGCACAAAAAAATATTGGGAAACTGGCGCTCTATATTTCGCTTTTTCCGCAGTTGATTGCGGGGCCGATTGTCCGGTATTCGGATATCAACGAACAGATCGACCACAGAATATTGACCGTGGAAAAGACGGCGCAGGGCATCCGGCGTTTTGTGTATGGATTGGGGAAGAAAGTTCTGCTTGCGAACCTGCTCGGCGAATGCGTGGATTTTGTTTATGGCGAGGATCTCATCTACATTGGCAGTCTGACCGCGTGGATTACCTCTATCGCTTATATGCTGCAGATTTACTACGATTTTTCCGGATATTCGGATATGGCGATCGGTCTCGGCAAAATGTTTGGGTTCGAATTCAAGGAGAATTTTGATTATCCTTATACTTCTTTATCCATCAGCGAGTATTGGCGAAGATGGCATATTTCTCTGGGTACTTGGTTTCGAGAATATGTCTACATTCCGTTGGGAGGCAATCGCAAAGGTCGTTTTCGTACCTATGTGAATCTGCTGATTGTTTTTGCACTTACAGGATTCTGGCATGGCGCCAGCTTTACCTTCCTGCTGTGGGGAATTTATCATGGATTTTTTTGTGTGGTGGAGCGGATGGGATTCGGGAAATGGCTTTCAAAGCACAAAGTCCCCGCGTTGTTCTACAGTCTTTTGGTTGTAGACATTGGTTTTGTTTTTTTCCGCACCGGCAATTTCCAGTTATCAAAGGGAATGTTGCTGCGGATGTTCGCGCCAATGACCCAGCAGATCGTTCCGGCGTCTATATGGGAGCATGTATCGCCCCTTTCAGCGACTGCCTTGTTTTTGGGAATAATCGGGGCAGGACTTTTGCAGCGGAGCGTTCCTGAGTCCTTTCGCAAGAAGTGGGTCGGTTCGATATATGAAATGATTTTTTGTTTGCTCATCTTCCTTTTGTCGCTGCTTCGGATCGCAGGTAATACCTATAATCCGTTTATTTATTTTCGGTTTTAAGAAGTGGTGATTTGAGGAAATGCTTATAGTAAACGAATTAAATATCAGCACAAAAATAACCATGTTTTTTCGGGTGAATGATTATGGTGGAATCCAAACGTATGCAAATAGCTTTAATCGCTGTTTTTTTGTCCCTCATTTGCCTGCCTTATCCGCTTTCGGGACTCGTGGGCAGGGTGCCGGATTCTGAGGTAGAAAAAATAGAAAACCGCAGGCTGGCAAAAAAACCTGAATTGTCTATGGATAGTTTGTTGGATTTTCCGGATGAATATACGGCGTATTTTAATGACCATATTCCTTTTCGGCTGCCTTTGGTACAGACCTGCAGCGAGATCGAATATTACCTTTTTCGGACACCGATCAACAACCATGTGATCGCGGGAAAGGACGGCTGGTTGTTCTACAGCAACCGCAAGGATGGCGACTCTATCGGATGTTACAAGGGGACGCTGCTTTTTTCGCAGGAAGAGCTGGAGAAAATCGCTTCGAATTTGATGCATTCGAAAAAAAAATTAAAAAGTAAAGGAATCGAATTTGTCTTGTTCATACCTCCGAACAAGGAGAGGGTTTATCCTGATAAAATGCCGGATTATTTTGGAGAACCGGCGGTGCAAAACAGAGTGGCGCAACTGGTCGAATATTTGCGGGACAATACGGATCTGACGGTGGTGTATCCTTTTGATAAATTGAAGGAGGCTCGCAGCGAAACGCCGCAGTATGATATCTACTGGCAGACGGATACGCACTGGAACGAGCTCGGCGCGTATATTGGTGCTTGTGAGCTGTTGAAGCCTCTGGGGATTTCGCTTCCGGACTACAGGGAGCCCTCCGTAGAGATTGTTTCATCTGAAAAGACGGTGCCCGGGGATTTGGAATCGTATCTGTTTTTGGGCGGCAAGATGAATTCTGGCGTAGATTATACGATTGCGGGATTGGATGGCAAAAACTATGTGAAGGACGAGTGGCAATTTGAGCAAATATACAGGGCGCATAGCCCGGAGGGCGACGCGAGGAAGCTGTTTATTCTGCGGGACTCCTTCTGCGATTCTATGGCGGATACGATTGCGCCGCAATTTGCCGACAGCGTGATGGTGTATCACCATTATTATAAAAATGAAATGGTAATGAAAGAGCGGCCGGATATTTTTGTATATGAGGTTGCGGAGCGTTATCTTCAGGAGTTATTGGATTTCGAGTGTAGGTAATCGATGGATAAAATAGCGGTTTTTATTCCAAAGTACAGGAGAGATGAAAAGATTCGTTTGCATTATTTGAAAAACTATGTATAATAGAAAAACATGGTAATTTTGGAAATGAGTACAAAATTCCCCAATAGACGCTTTCAACTGTTTTTTATGGAAAGGAAGTGATCAAGGTGGTTGCATTGGATGAACTGCGGCAGAATTTAGTCGCATACCAGTCGCCGCTTGCGGAAGTGAGGGATTCACTTTAACCTCGCTGCAAAGCAACATCGGATTGAAGAAATAGAGCGAGAGATGGAAGCGCCGGATTTTTGGAACGATCCGGAGAGCTCCACGAAAAAGACAAAAGAACTGAAGAGCCTGAAGGACGACGCGGCGGTGTACGCTTCCCTTGAAACGCTTTATGACGACGTGGAGGCTTATATTGAGCTTGGCAATGAGTCGGAAGCGGACGACGAGGAGCTGGTGGCGGAAGCGACGGAGGCTTTTGAGGCGTTCAAGGAGACCTTTGAGGCGATCCGGATCAAGACGCTGCTGTCCGGCGAATACGATTCAGACAACGCCATTGTGACGCTGCATTCGGGCGCGGGAGGCACTGAGGCCTGCGACTGGGTTTCGATGCTCTATCGGATGTATACGCGTTGGGCGGAGGCGCATAGCTACGAGGTTTCGGTGCTGGATTACCTTGAAGGAGAGGAAGCCGGGATCAAATCGGTGACGATCGAGGTGAACGGGCCGAACGCCTATGGCTATCTGAAATCCGAAAAGGGCGTGCATCGTCTGGTGCGGATTTCTCCATTCAATGCCAACGGCAAGCGGCAGACCTCTTTTGCGTCCTGCGATGTGATGCCGGATATTGAAGAGGATTTGGACGTGGAGGTTCGCGACGAGGATATCCGGATCGACACCTATCGTTCGAGCGGCGCCGGTGGACAGCACATCAACAAAACCTCTTCGGCGATCCGCATTACCCATTTTCCGACGGGTATCGTTGTGCAATGCCAGAATGAACGTTCGCAGCATATGAACAAGGACAAGGCGATGCAGATGCTCAAGGCCAAGCTCTACATTTTGAAGCAGGAAGAGCAGATGGCGAAGGAAGCGGGCATCCGGGGCGAGGTCACGGAGATCGGCTGGGGCAACCAGATCCGCTCGTACGTCATGCAGCCCTACAAGATGGTCAAGGATCTGCGAACGGGCGAGGAAACCGGAAATGTGGACGCTGTCATGGACGGCGCCTTGGATCCGTTCATGGGCAGTTATTTGAAATGGCTGTCTTTGGGGTGTCCCAAGCGCAGCGCGCAGGATACGGAATAGGAGAACATTTGATGAAAGTTGCAATAATGGGTTTTGGAACGATCGGTTCCGGGGTCGGACAGGTGCTTTCGGCCAATGCTTCTTTGATCGAGGAAAGAGCCGGGGAGAAGCTGACGTTGGCCAAGGTGCTCGATCTGCGGGATTTTGAGGGCGAGGAGATCGCGCCTCTGATCGTGCATGATTACAAGGAGATTGTAGAGGACGAGGAGATCGAGCTTGTCGTAGAGACGATGGGCGGCGTGGAACCGGCGTACACCTTTGTGAAGGCGATGCTCCTTGCGGGAAAGCACGTCACGACATCCAACAAGGCGTTGGTGGCGGCCAAGGGCGCGGAACTTTTGAAGATTGCCCGCGAGAAGGGCGTGCAGTTTTTGTTTGAAGCCTCCGTGGGCGGTGGTATTCCGATCATCCGGACGCTGCTGCACTGTCTGACCGGGGATGAGATCGAGGAGATGACCGGTATCATCAACGGCACGACCAATTATATGATGACGCGGATGGCGGCCGGAGGCTGCGAGTTTGACGATGTGCTGAAGGAAGCGCAGGAGAACGGTTTTGCGGAAGCGGATCCGACGGCGGATATTGAGGGACACGACGCCGCGCGAAAGATTGCGATCCTGCTGTCCCTGGTCATGGAGGCGCAGGTGGATTTCGAGGATATTCCGCTGGAGGGTATTTCGGGTATTACCTCTGAAGATTTTCTGTATGCGGAAAAACTCGGGCGGGCAGTGCGGCTGTTGGCGACGAGCCGCCGCGAGGGGGATACGTTCACGGCGAGGGTGGCGCCCTTTTTGCTTTCCGAGGAACATCCGCTCTATGCGGTGCATGGGGTGATGAATGCAGTCTATGTGGTCGGGAATATGCTGGGGCCTAGCATGTATTATGGCAGCGGTGCAGGCAGCCTGCCTACGGCTTCCGCTGTGGTGGGAGATCTGGTGGATATGG
>JAFUXY010000223.1 GCA_017477005.1 Lachnospiraceae bacterium
AAATGAAAACCCTCACAGGGCTTGACGTCACTACCGGCTATCGGTTTCAAAAGAATTTCGTGACGGCGGAGATGAGCCGGGACGACATTCCCTATCTGCAGAGCACCGCTTTGGCGGGCGATCAGAATATCTTCGAGCTGCAGATGGAAGAGGAGGAGGCCAATCTGGCGCTGCAGGTGAATTACCAGTTGATCAGCTCCCAGTATTCGGGGTATATCAGCCGTATCTCTTCCTATATTGAGGCGGCCAAAAGCGGCAGCAAGATTCCGAAAAAAGCTTTCAAGGCAGATTATGACCGATTCCTGAAGGAAATCGACGAGCCTTGGCAGGGAAGCTACCGAATTTTGTTCATCAGCTTTCCGAAGGAGTGGCTGAAGGGCAGTCTCGACGGCATCCGCTATGTGGAAGACGATCCGCAGGTGCTCTTCACGGCGGCCTTAGATTATGAAAGCGCAAGAAAGTCCCTGAACAGCGCCAAGGAGGATCTGAAAAATACGGTCTATGAGCTCTACGACAACTATGTAGAGACCAAAAATGCGTATGAGGATGCGAGAAAGGAGTATTATACCCAGCGTTCCCAGATTGCGGTGGACGAGGTAAAGAACCTGATGGGGGCGCTCTCGGACGAGGAATACGAGACCGAGTATCAGGAATTTGAGGATTCCAAAAGCACCATGGACGACGCGCTGGCGACGTATAGCGAAGCCTTGTTCGAGTTTGACCGGACGACCTGCGGCGGCGTGTCCGCCTTCTTTGGCGGAGACAGCAAAGGAAATGGCATCAGCCTGATGCCGGTGGTACAGCAGGGCTTGTCCTATCGGTTCAAGCCGGTGGCGGACAGCGAGGAATTTTTGCTCTATATCAACGTGCCGGACGATTTCAACGCAAAGACGGGCTTAAATGTTACCCACTTTCAGCTTCGCTGCAACGGAAAGAATATCGGGAGCAAAACCGCTGTCGGACGGGGGATGCGGCATCTGGCTCTTTCGGCAGAGAATGTGGTGGAAGCCTTTATCCGAATCTATGATGGCGATGAGATCTTGGATGATTGTCCGATCGATCCGGCGGTGGCTGCGGGGGCTTTGTCGCTTACAACAGGATTTGAAGCGCCGAAGAAGCTGCGGGTGATCGGCACCTATACGGTGCAGCCGAAGCTGGATACGGATACAGTGGAAATCCGCATCGAATTCGACCAGGCCGAGGTGCAAAGAGAGTATGTGAGCGGCGAAGCAGCGGCATCCTATCTGCTCATGACGGACACGGGCGGCGTGCTGGGTTCGGGAGAGAAGACAAAGGCGGACGACACCTTCAAATACCTGGGGTTGATCCAAAGCGATATCGACAAGCTCCTCCTACAGATGTATGATTCTGGGGGACGGGAAATAGGCGTAGCCAAATTCAACACCCAAACGAAGCAACTCTATCACGATATCGACGATGTGGAGGCGGAGCGGATCGCCGCGGAGAAGGCGCGTCTGGCGGAAGAGGAAGGGAAAATGGCTGCAGACGAAGAAGAGCAGGAGAGAGAAGACGCGGCCGAGGCCGAGGCGAAGCTGCTGCTCGAAAAGCTGGGGATGGATCCTACGCCAGAGAATATCGCCTACGCAAGAACCCACGGCAAAGAGCTTTCCTATGCTGTGGAGCTGAAGGGGAACGCCGATGATTTGGACAAGAACGCCGAACAAGTGAAGCAGCAGATCGAAAAGGCAAAGGCCTCCGGAGAAGATACCTCCGCGCTCGAAAAGCGGCTGGAAACCCTGGGCAAACAAAAAGCCGTTGTGGAAAAGAGCCTGGGCGAGATGGAGAGCTACCAAAACTTTGTCGGCGAGGATGCGGCCAACAAGCAGGAGATCATACGACTGAAAAACGCGATCACTGCAGCCAGAAAGTATATTGAAGACGGGAAACAAACGCTTCGGGATCAGATCAAAAGTCTGACTGCCAAGGAGACTTCTCTGAACAGCCAGCTCAAAAACAAGCAGGCAGCTATGCGTGAAAAGCAGATCGAGGCCGAAACGGCGCAGGAGAAAAAGGACATCGAGGAAGAGAGCCGGGAGGACATAGAGAAACTTCAGGCGCAGATCAAGGCGGTCGGGGATTCGAAGGCGATTAAGCAGAAGGAGCTGGATCAATACGACAGCACCGCAGCGGCAAAGCGCAGGGAGATTTCGGAGGCGTTGGAGAAGCTGAAGGCTCTCGGTGCAGATACGGCTGGATACGAATAGGAACAGGCACTAGAAGCAGGTTGAATGACAATGAAGCAGAGAAAGCGGCAAAAACGGAATATGGTGGGTATCGGCCGCTTTGGGGCTTTACAAAATGGATTTTTCCGCCTTTTGACGGGGCTTGTGTGCATAAGTCTTTTCTTTACAAACCTGCCGCTTTTCGCCTTTGCGACCGGGATGGGCGTCGAGGGCGACGCGACGACCATGACCATCTTGTACGCGGTGGTGCGAAACAACCTTATGCATATGGAGACGGAGGGCCTTTCCTTTTCCCGGGACGAAAACAACCGGATCGTGCTTTCCACAGACGAAGACAGTTCTTCCAACCTTTCGATCAACGATTTGGTGAATGACATTTCAGATACGGAGATCAAAGAAGCCTTTGTTTCTCTGCGGAAGGCGGAAGGAAAATGGACGAGTGTTTCGGTTTCCAAAACCATTTCCAATATTGCCGTTGATCGCGGTTCGACCTGGAACATTGAAAATGGCGTTCGCTATGACGGCACCTCCATGACGGACAATTATTCTTTCGGAAATCTATTGCTGGACTATGCGCACAAGAATATATCGGCTTCGTCAAAGGTCAAAAATTCGGCGATACTGGAGGATTTCAATGGAGTGACGGCGGAGATGGAAGCACCGGAGATGCTCATATCCACCTTCCAGTCAAGGATCGAGGTCTTGGGCGGCAACAACGGCTACAACGGCTATCCCAATGCCACCTACAAGGAGAAGGTCAATTCAGAGGGCAAGGTGTCTTTTGCGGATTATACGATTTCGCACCGCATCGATAGCCGGACGCTGTTCATCGGTACTATGCTGATACACGCCGACGCCTTGAATGATGTGATCTACCGCGCGGCGGTGGAGTCGCAGACAACGGACAATCAGCCGATCATGTACTACAAATCCGAGCTAGACGGCGGGCAGTGGAAGGATATTTTGGGCGCGGAGGGGATTGACGATATCCTTTCCACCGGAGACGCTGTAGACGACGCGGAGCTCGATCCTTATCTGATCTCCTGCGTGATTGGGGCGGATGGGATTCCCAGAAGTCCGGTGGACAACCGCGTTGTCAATTTGTTTGAGACCCAGGACCCCTACCGCATGAGGAATCTTCCAGAGCTAAATCCCTTGTATCTGATGTGGGATCAGACGGCACAGAACAGCAGCTCCAACGGACAGGCGGCCTATACCTGGTTTGTGTACTGGCAGTTTTTTTCCTACGATACGCCCGTAGACAAGTCAAAATACAACATTACTGAGGAGGACTTCAATACACTGTTTTCAATTCAAAAGAGGAATATATGCTTTTACAATCTGATGCCGACTTTGGGTATCAATTTCAGAAACGATCCGAAGGCCTTCATGGAAAGCGTCGTTTCCTTTGCGGTGGCTGGTACCAGCCACAACAAGCCGGAAAAGCTAAATCCCACAGTGGTTCCTACCGATGAGATCAACAGCAGCGGTCATTGGTTCTCGTTTCTTGATAACTGGTATTTTCAAGCACACAATACGATGCCGATCGTTGCCGGAGCATTGAACTGGTCAGATGAAAAAAAGTTCCAGGCAGAGTATGGTTTATCGGATCGCTACGGCCAGGGTTATGACAGGAGCGCGAAGTGGCAGGAGCTTCAGCAGACCATACGCGATTATATCCACTGGTATATTCACATCTATTCGGTGCACGATGATATCACGGACAATGCGGACAGGCAGCTTGCCAATCTTTGGCCGGTGTATCTGCAGATGAAGCAGTCCGCAAATGAGGAGGATCGAAACCGGGCGGACGTGCTGATCGATATTTTGAGCAAGATCGATGCGACCCGGCGGGCGGAGATCTACAACAACCTGGTGTTCAATGAGCACAACAATTTTGATTTGGGCCCGTCTCTGCTGCATTGCTACAAGCTGCTGCAGAGCGGCAAGGACGAGTGGGGATTTTCGTTTCGGTATCAGTGGAACAACTCCGACACCTTCAAGCCGGACGAGGGGCTTGTTTCCATCGTAAAGGAAGCCATTACCTCCTGTCAGGAGTCCTACAACAAATACCGAAGCCGGTCGCTGTCCGAGGGAAAGACCATCCTCACAAAAGCGGAGTACAACCTGTCCCAGAGCATTATCGACAAGGGCACGACGGGGCAGAACATCAACAACGATCTGCTGCGCCTTAAGCTTATCTACAACATCGAGGACGGCGTGATCGAAAACAAGCCGACGGAGCTTTCCATGATCGGAGAGTACCTTGGGACGGCCGACAGTGAGTTCGAGACCGAGGTGCATGGAATCGCCAAGGAAAAGTACTGGGAGCTGGCATCAGAGGCGGACGCCAATTCGACGACCTTGAAGAACAACCTGCTGGATCGGAAAGCGGAAGCCACCTCAAAGGCCGTGCAGATGCAGGAGCTGATCACCGCCAGGGCTTTCCGTCTGAACACCACCCAAGGGGTCGCCTTTATCAACCAGCGGCTCGACTGGGCCCAGGGGCTTCTTTCCGGGGTGCGGGGCGACGATCCCTTTGGACAGTACGCCACCGAAGCCATCAACGAGCATATCAAATGGCTGCAGGATATTTTGGCGAAGATTCAGAAAGGCTCGCTGTTTGCCACCGATGAGGAGCCGGAAGATCAAAAGGAAGAGCTGATCCGCAATTACGAGACGGCTTTGGACAACGGCGATCTCGAGGGAGCTGAAAAGGCAAAGACCGCGCTCGAAGAAGCGGACGAAGACAATGGATCCGGCAGCGCCACAGACGATGGCACGGGAGGCACCGGTGAACCGGATGACGACACCGATGGCACCGATGGTACGGGTGGCGGCACAGGTGGCAACCCCACGCCGCCGGGAGGCACCGGTGGCACGGATAGTGGCACAGGAAATACCCCCAATCCGCCGGGGGACACCGACGGAACAGATGGCGGAACCGGTGGAACCGATTCCGAGATCGATGGGATGGCCGAAAAGATATACGATGATATTCTGGAGAATATCGACGATGGCAACGAAGAGGGCGTCCAAAACGATATACTGGCGCTCGGAGATCTCGGAGCCACGAAGGAGCTATCCGAACTGCGGAAAGCACTCAACGCCCGGGGCGCCGGCGCCGGCCTCATGCAGACTCTTTCCGAGGCAGAGAAAAATGCACAGAAGGCGCCGCTTGTCCAGGGCTCCGGTACAGGCAGCGGGTTTGCGGAATCGGACACCACGCAGGGCAATGGTACCGGAGCGGTGGACACGGGAACGATAGGAAACAGTACCGGAAACGGGGGCGCATCCGGCAGAGACAGGTCGGGCGATACGGCCGGGAATGGCGCAGGCGGACAGGAGGGTGAAAGCGGCAGCGCTTCCACGGCTTCCACGGGCGCTTCGGACAGGAACGCCGGAGAAGACAGCGGCGATGATTCGGACGGTTCGGGGAATACAGGCAGTGGCAATGGAACCGGGAATGATGGAGGGAATGCGGGCAGCGGAGGTTCTTCCACGGATTCTGCGGGCAACACGGATCGAAATACCGGAAATAGTAGCGGTGAGGATTCGGATCGTTCGAGAGATAGGGAGAGCGACGATGAGGCGCTAAAGGAGGCGGCAAAGTCCACGGCCAGTCTTTCGGACAGAGAGCGGGAGCGGCTTTCCGATCTGATCGAGAGCTTGTTTGGCAGCGCATTTTCCGATCTGCCCGACGACGAGAAGATTGCGGTCTTGATCGGATGCGTTCGCTATGGTAATGACCGGGACAACGATGCGCTGTTGAACTACGCCAATACGCTTTGCGATGAGCTGGTGCGGGAGAATAATCCTTTCATGTACCACCAGTACACGGGGGATGAAAGCCGTATGTACATTTCTATGGCGGCCATCGACCGGGCCAGAAGCTATACCAGATTCCGCTATGTACGAAACGGCAACAAGGCCTCCCTGACCCGCTTTGGCGGCAATGCTACGAGCTTTGTATTCCAGGTCGGCGACGATTCCATAAAGCGCGTCGACGGGAAAAAAGAGACACTGTCCGCCGAAGTGGTTCAGCAGGCCGATGCCTATATCCGTGGCAGCTCTACGAAAAAATATCCGTATCTGGCGGAGGAGGACGCGGCAGGATATTTGAACATTACCTGCGAATACGTGCCGGAGAGCGTGTGGGCGGCGCTGGCGACGGAGTCCGTGAACAACCGGGCGCAGACGTTCTATGACAGGTTGGCGGAGGTTTTCTTATGAGGATGTGGAAAGAGAGGAGGCTTTGTGTCCCGGCTTTGGCGCTTGCAATGATTCTTTTCATCAGCGCGGTTTGCACAGCCTATGCAGCAGAGGGAGCGGCAAGCTCTCCGCCCGCCAAAAAGGGTACGACCTACTATCGCTACACAAAAGAGCTGGGCAACAAAATCCCTGCTACGACCCTGTTCATCGGCACCTATCTGATTGACATCCGGGGACTGAACGGGACGAATTATCAGGAGGCGCTTGAAAGTCGCAAAACCTATCATCAGGACAATTTTTATTACAAGACAGAGATCGACGAAAGCAGTTGGCACGATGTGGAGAACGCAGAAAATATCGCCAAGATCTCTCCCGGTTCGAAACGGATCGATGAAGAATCCATGCGGGATCTTTTGATTACCGTAGTGATCGGAAAGGACGGTCTGCCAAGGGATCCGGAGGAAGGGGGCACCAAGAACCCTTTCGAGGATCCGGATCCCTATGGGCTTTCCGGCCTTTCGGAATTGCAGCCGCTTTTGGAAGTCTATGAAAACGGAAAATTTGCCACAGGCAGCGAGTAGTACACCTACCAGAGATTGCGGAATTTTTTCACCCACTGCAAGCTGGACGAAAATCCGATTCAAGAGGGAGACAACATTCTGGCGGCAGACCTGTTCGACTGGGAGAGAAAAGAGCAGGACGAGGCCGCCCTCAAAAAGCTCGAAAAGCTCTATGACAGGGCGGAGGGCAATTTGACGATACAGATGGACGGGACGCTTCCATTTTCCGCCGAAGCGCAGCAGGCCGCGCAGCGAATTTTGATCCATTTTTCGGATACCAGGGACGAATATACCGCCCAAATGGATGAGTATCTTGCGGGAATATGGGAAATCTATCTCGACTACAAGGAAAGAGAAAAGACAGCGGAGGCGGACGTCCTCTACGAATTAAACGGCAATATCGACGCGGAGCGCCGCGCGAGGGTATTTTCCAATCTGGTTGAAAGCAAGGAGCATCATGGACTGGACGCTCCGATCCTATCTTCCCTGCATTCAGATATGATCCGCTACGGCCAGTCGCAGATCGGCCGCTACTATGCCTATATGGAGGGCGGAGACGACAATTTTGCTGTAATGGACGAGGCGGCCAGGGCAGCCGAGACCTCAATCAAAAACTGCGAAGCGTCGCTTAGTGAGCAGCAGGAAAAGGGTCTTGTGCGAGGAAATACGGCGATCCGCCAGTATGCCTACGATGCCAAAATGGATCTGCTTCCCAAAAAGAAGGGGGACGAAGGCATAAACGCGCCGCTGCAGTCCCTTGTCGCCATACGGAACATCCAGGCGGACGAGATCGTTGATTTGGACAGGGAGCTTTCGCTGCTGCGGGACTATCTGGTGCCGCTTCAGAATGAGATTTTGGGCGAATATCTGACAAGAGGGGTTCCGGAGGATTATGATACCGCAGACACCGAGGAGAAAAAGCGCAGCTTCCTGGAGCCTATGCAGGAGGAAGCCAGAGAGTCCGTGGCGGAAATCGAAAAGTACGACACTTGGACCTTGGAGAGACTGGCCGGGCAGGATGAACAAAAACAGTTTTTGAACAATCAAATTGATTGGGCAGAGAATATCCAATCGAAGCTGGTGAACGATGATTTCTTGGGCTATGCTGAGATTGTGCGCCAGGAATATGAGGATTGGCTGAAGAGGAAACGGGACAGCCTCGCATCGGAGGAATACAGCCTGCCGGGTGGAGGATCCACCGGCGGAGGCGGCACAGGAGTAGATCCGACGGGAGGAACCACCGGCGCGGTGAATGGGGAACCCGAAGACGTAGGAGAAGAATACACCCCTTCCGATCCCAATCCAGCGCATCGGGCCATTTACTACGACAACGAGGCAAAAAAGGCCTTGGAGCGAGACGATATCGCCTCCTACAAACGCTACAAGGAAATGGCCGACCGGGAGCGCGAGGAAGCAAGGATCACCGGAGAAGGCAGCAATGCGGCAGGAAACACGACCTCCCAAACTGGCAATGGAAGCGATACCAGTGGAGGGAGTGGAACGGCCGGGAACAATGGCTCCCAAAGCGGCAGCGGAGGAAATGCCGTAGAAAGCAGCAATACGGCAAGAAATACGACTTCCCAAAGCGGCAATGGAAGAAATCGCAGCGGAGGAAGCGGGCATAGCGCCTACCGGCCGAATTCCTGGAAAAACGGCACGCCGAATACGGGACTAAATCTAAGAAGGAATACGACAGGCACCGGCAGCGTAACGAATGGCACCAGCAGCGTTGGAACAAACACGAACACGTCCGGCAAGGACAACAATACCAGCAGCACGACCGGCAAGAAAAATAAGAAGAATACGACAGATCAGACAAACAAAAAGAAAAATAATAAAAACAAGAACAAAAAAATGCAAATGCATCCCAAAAAATTA
>JAFUXY010000224.1 GCA_017477005.1 Lachnospiraceae bacterium
AATATTATCAAGGAAACAATGGCTTCTGGCGGTAAAAAAGAGGCGATTTTCAGCGGTTTGTCGCCTTTTTCAGTAGCTAAAATGGTGGAACTCCATTAAATTAAGGTACTTTGTATAGTACCGCAGATTGGGAAGGTTTTAGTATAACCGGATTAAAAATTCAAAGCAATGACGATGCCGGGATATTTGCTTCCACGAAAGCCGGATCCGAAATAAAAAATCTAAAGCTGTCGGATTTTTCTGTCAGTGGAAAGAATGCGGGAGCCTTAGTGGGATCTTTGACTCAGACTTCCATCTCAAATATTCAAGTTGTCAACAACATCGCTTCCTCTCGTATTGTCTCAGCAACAGAAAATGGGGGCGGGTTGATTGGAAAGGCAAATCATGCAACAAAAATCTCGAATGTGACGGTGATTAATAATATAAGTTCTCCTACCGCTGATTCAGTTGTATATGCCTCGTCAAATGCGGGGGGACTGATTGGGAATGCGGATCAGATTGACGAAATCTCAAATATTACAATAGAGAACAAGATCACAAGCGGCACTCTTCCTACAAACTTTTCAGTCCTATCTGCATTGCAAAATGGTGGAGGGCTAATTGGCAACACGAATCAGGCAAACCTCTCGGAAGTAAGTGTAGTAAATACTATTGCCAATCAATCTCCTTCAACAATGTTTTCCATTGTAAGTGCGTCACAGAATGGAGGCGGCGTGATTGGCAATGCTGGAAAGGCAACACTCACAAATGTGATCGCAAGAAATGATTATAAAGATAGCTATACCCTGAATCCAACACAATATGATATAAAGGCAGTGTCGGAACACGCAGGGGGATTGATCGGCAACGTAGGAAATGGTTCCCAGATCAACTACTGTGCGGCCGCTTTGACCGTCAGCGGAGGAACATCGGCCGGTGGACTGATTGGGAATGCGTCCGGGGCAACGATTAGAGGCTGCTATGCGGCAGGGCATACAGAACAAGGCGAATACTATACACATGAGACTAGTGACTCAGGCAACGGAACGAGGGATGAGGCAGTTTATAATGTGAAAGGATCGACTGCGGGTGGATTGGTCGGTATTCTTTCTTCCGGAAGTATCGATAAAAGTTATTCTACCTGTTCTGTCGAAGGTTCAACAGCAGGAGGTTTTGTTGGGTCGGCAGATGGCAGTATCACAACCTGCTATTGCACCGGACTTGTCAGCGGCACAGGGAATAATGCGTTTATTGGTGATGGAACTCCGAGTGGTTTAAGCGGAAATTATTACTATTCTGTTATCAACGAAATTGCGTCCTCTGAAACGAGCACGGGAGAGAATACAGGGTCTGCAGAAACGACTACCATATCCACAGTTTCCTACAAAAAACCGATGGAATCGGAAACGACAGGAGTGGTCGCTTTGGACGAGACAGTGGAAAGCTATAAGGCCTTTATAAAAATTGGTGGTATTGAATCGACCCCGGCCGAGCCATATGATTCAGCGTTGAAGGGTCGGAGTTATGGATTAAAGGGTATCAAACAATTAGATGCTTCTGCAAAAGGGGATATAATAAATCATTATGGCGACTGGCCAACACCCGAAGCAAAAGAGATCTCTGTGGTGAATTTTGTGAACACGAAATGATAGAATTGTTGATAAGAGCAAGGAGATGAGATTTATGGCATACGAATTACTAAGACAAGAAGTGATCGGTCTTTCAGTCGTAATAAATAATCAAAAAGAGCCGCATAAGAACAGGGAAATTGGATTTATGGCAGATGAACGTATGAGAAAGGAAGAATATAAAGCCAAGGTAATTTAGTAGAGGACGGAGACAGCTGCGTAACCAAACATATGTTCGTTTGTGCAGTTGACAAATCAAGACTCAGATAGTATACTTGTAATAGGTGCTGTCAAGATGGGACGGTTGACCTGACCGAAGTATCAAACATAGATCAATTCCCCGAAAAGAGGTATTTGCTATGGGAAAATACAACAAAAAAGCAACCGCCAAGCCCAAGGTCAGGTTGCTTTTTTAACCAAACTCAGGCCAACTGTCTTTGACAGTGCCTACAAGAGATATTATACACAAAATAGTGGTTTTGTCAATAAAGGGGAATGACTATGGCGAAAAAACGAGTATTAGCGGTGCTTTTGTCTGCTTTGGTAGCAGCGAATTTGTCTATGATGGGGACTTGGGCGGCCGAGGATGAGGAAGCAGAAGTGGTTTCTGAGGAAACGGAGGATGAGAGCGCGGATTCTGTTTTTGATGAATCGGATACTTCCGAAAATGAAACAGAGGAAGAGGGGGATACTTCCTCTGATGAATCCAATGAAAGTACCGAAGATGAATCCAGTGATACTGGAGACGATGTCTCTGAAGATGCGTCTTCTGATACTTCTACTGAAGGTGCATCGGACGAGGAAGTTTCGGACAATGATTCTACAGAAGAGAGTTTGGAGGATTCCAGTACGGATTCAATCAGCGAATCCACCGACTCACTGTCTGATACCACTGACCAAAGCACACCATCGACAAGTAGTTCGGATAGCACTATTACGGAGTCTTCGAGTACAGGAATATCGGGTACGACTTCTACGTCAAGCAGCAGCTCTACTTCCAGTACCACTAGCTCTTCGTATTCAGATGATGACGACGACGATGACGACGATGATG
>JAFUXY010000225.1 GCA_017477005.1 Lachnospiraceae bacterium
CGGAAGGGCTGTAGGATACGGTTCGTGTTTGGCGGATGAGGTGCCGGGGTTCGGGCGAGGTAGAATTTGCAGGAGGATTGGAATGGCCATTGAGCGAGTGGAAAAGAATGTGGGAGGTATCGAGGGGCTGCATATCATCATCCCCAAGGTGTTTGGCGACGCCAGGGGATACTTCGTCGAGACCTACAACAAGCGGGATTTCGAGGAAGCAATCGGGCAGCAGGTGGAGTTTGTGCAGGACAACCAGTCAGCGAGTTCAAAGGGGGTGCTGCGGGGGCTTCATTTCCAGATACAGTTTCCGCAGGACAAGCTGGTGCGGGTGCTTTCCGGAGAAGTCTACGATGTAGCCGTGGATCTGCGGAAGGGTTCTCCGACTTTCGGCAAGCATTTTGGAACGGTGCTTTCGGCCGAAGAAGGCAATCAATTTTTCATCCCCAAGAATTTCGCCCACGGCTTTTTGGTGCTTTCAGAGCGGGCAGAGTTTGCCTACAAGGTGACGGATTTTTATCATCCCAATGACGAGGGAGGCTTGATGTGGAACGATCCGGATCTGGCGGTGTAGTGGCCTTTGGCGGAGTATGTCCTGTCTGAAGCGGATATTTTGCTCTCCGACAAGGACAAGGTCAATGCTTCCTACAAGGAATATATTTCTAATTAAAGGATGGCGGTGCGACCAAGAAACCAAACCATGCACACGAATCCAATCCGTGCAGTTAAGGAAAGAAAAGAATGAGTGACATTACCATCATCGATTCTGAAGAAAAGCCGTTTGGACTTTTGGACATACCGCGGGCGTTGTTCAAGAACCGCAGGCTGCTGTATTCCTTGGGAAAAAATGATTTCAAACAGAAATTTGCCGGATCGTATCTGGGAGTAATCTGGGCTTTCGTCCAGCCGATCATTACCGTTTTGGTGTATTGGTTCGTATTTCAGATGGCGTTGAATGTGGGGACGCAGGCGACGAAGGCGGGCATCGACGCGCCCTATGTTTTGTGGCTTTTAGGCGGCCTGGTGCCGTGGTTTTTCTTCAACGATGCGCTGGTGAACGGCGCGGGCGCCTTGCTCAGTTATGAATATCTTGTCAAAAAGGTCGTGTTTGAGGTGAGTATTCTGCCGGTGGTCAAGATATTTTCGAGTCTGTTTGTGCATATTTTTTTTGTGGTCTTTACACTGCTGATGTATTCCCTCTATGGCTTTTTCCCAACTGTGTACACCGTGCAGATTGTGTATTATTTTCTGGCAATGTTTTTTCTGGTACTCGGGCTCGTGTATTTCTGTTCCGCGATCACGGTGCTGTTTCGGGATATGACGCAGTTGATTTCAATTGGATTGTCGGTGCTGATCTGGATGACGCCGATTATGTGGAATTTGAACGGGATGCTTGCGTCCGGGCATGTCCCACGGGCATTGCTGCTTTTGCTCGAAGCGAACCCGATGTTTTATATCGTGCAGGGATATCGGGACGCGCTGCTGGATCACCAGTGGTTCTGGGAGCATCCAGGGCTGACGGCTTATTTTTGGATCGTTTCGTTTCTGTGTTTTGTGGTGGGGACGCGGGTTTTCACGAAGCTCACACCGAGCTTTGCCGATGTGTTGTAAGGGGTTCTTTTTTGGAGGATAGGCTATGGCGGATTGGGTGATCGTAGTCGATGATGATGAAACAAACTTGAAGCTGGCGGGCAGAATACTCAGCCGCAATGGAATCCGTGTGACGGCTTTGAAATCCGGCCAGAGTCTCTTGGAGTATATGAAGACACACGAGGGACCGGATCTGGTGCTGCTCGATATTATGATGCCTGGGATGGATGGCTATGAGACGCTGATCAACCTGCGTCAAGTTGAGTCCGGAAAGGATGTCCCGGTGATCTTTTTGACGGGCGATGAAAAACGCGGCGCGGAGACCAAGGGGCTGTCTCTCGGCGCAATGGATTTCATCAAGAAACCCTTCGTGCCGGAGGTGCTGAATCTGCGGGTGCGGCATACGATCGACCTTGATCATTTGCAGAAGCAGTTGGCGAAAGAAGTGGTAATCAAGACCAAGGAAGCCAATACCGATGCCATGACCGGGCTTCTCAACAAGGCTGCGTCCGAGGCAGCGATCTCGAAGGAAATTGCCGAGACAGATGGGATGCTGATTATGATCGATCTCGATAGCTTCAAGCTGGTCAACGATCTGTATGGGCACGATATGGGCGACAAAATTCTGATCCGGTTTGCGGAATTGCTGCGGTCGGTGCTGCGGGAGGGCGACATTCCCGGGCGGGTTGGAGGCGATGAGTTCGTTGCGTTCTGCCGCCATGTCAACGACAGGGAAGTGCTTCAGCAAAAATGCGATGTACTGAATGCGGAAATTCTCAAATCAGCCAAGGAATATATGGGCGAGGATATGGCGATTCCACTCGGTGTGTCGATGGGCGCGGTCTGTGTGCCGGATTATGGAAATGATTTCGAGGATCTGCGAAAAAAGGCCGATGCGGCGCTCTACCTCGTGAAGCAGGAGGGAAAGCATGGCTGCAGCATGTACGCGAACGAGGACGACAAGGCGGTTTTGCAGGGAGCGGACGACATCAACGAGCTGCAGATGGTCTATGGGGAGCGCAACATCCAAAAGGGCGCCGTGTTGGTCGGAGGCGAGACCTTTCGGTCGATTTACCGGTATCTGGTTCGGTTTGCGATCAATTATCCGGTGGAGATTCGATTTGTGTCGTTTGAAATAGAGGGTGAGCAAGCCGTAGATTTGAATGAGATTACCGAGGAGTTTGCGAAGCTTTCCTCATCGGTGCTGCGGATCAGTGACGTCGTGGTGTGCCATTCGCCCGGTCGGGTGCTGATGCTGCTTCCGAAGGCCGATGGTGAAAACTGGACGGTGCCGGTGAACCGCGTCCTCGAGACCTGGAAGAGCGAAGGAAAGGCAAACGTGGAGATTTCGTATACGTCGAAGAAGCTTTAATTGCACACCGATGAATTGAAAAACGATCTCATTTTTCCATCAGCTCCTCCAGCGACACGCCCAAGGCCTGTGCCAGAGAAATCAGGGTTTCGGTGCGTGGATTGGTGGTTCGACCATATTGAATATTGCGAATAGTAGGAAGCGGGATTCCAGATTGCTTTGAAAGAAGGCGGGCAGGAATCCCGCGTTCTTTCATGATGCGATTCAATTTGTCGCCCAGAGGATGCGAAGGATTTTTCGCAGATTTCTCGACAGGAACGCGAAGCGGTGTGTCGGCTTTGGTCTCCGACACAAGCATCACTTCGCGATCCCTTAATTGAATAGAGAAAACATCATCTCTCGTATAGGTCAGAATATCCGAAGGTTCACATTCCAGAATGCCGCACAGACTGTTCAAGGTAGACAGCTTCATATCCGCTCCGTGTTTCCAGCGGTTGATCTGGTTGGAACTGATTCCATAGGTATGAATAAGCGTGTATGTGGAAACACCTTTTTCTTTCATCAAATCCCACAAACGTTGATACGCAATCATGAAAAGGATCCTTTGGAAAAGCATATGGAACAAGGTACCCTTTTATTATTTGAAATTTGTGGATAATTGACAATTTTCTATTTTTTGACGATGATCGATAATGATAACAATGGTTCGTTGACGAGAGATCTATTCGCTCTATTTCGTTTACTGAACCAAGGCGCTTATTCCTCTCCCGTCTCAGCAATTCTTTTGGCGTTGGCCTCCTGAATCTCCGGGAAAAAGGAAAGCATCGGGGAGACATCGGATCGCCCTTTTATTCTCCGATCCACATAATTCTTCGTCAGCTTCTGTACCGTCGGTGCCATCGAAAGAACGCCAACTAAGTTGGGGAGCATCATCATCCCGTTGAAGGTATCCGAAATATCCCACGCCAGGCTCGAGGTCATTAGCGCGCCAGAAACGATCATCAGCACAAAAATCGTTTTGTAGACGCGGGTAGCCTTCGGGGCGTTTTCCCCTGCCAAA
>JAFUXY010000020.1 GCA_017477005.1 Lachnospiraceae bacterium
AAAAGGATTGCTTGTGGCGTTGTCGGGGGTTTTGGCCGTATCGCTTTTGTTCGGGGGCTGCGGCAAAAAGGACGACGCTGCCGACGGATCGGGGTCGGCGGACGCAGGAGGCAAGGTGACGCTTCGTCTGATCAACAACAAGGGCGAGGTGTCGGAGCAGATGCAGGAGCTGGCCGATGCCTACAATGCCAGCCAGTCTAGCGTGGAGCTGGTGGTGGAGACACTGGGTACCGGCATCGATTACCAATCGAGGGTGAAAGGGTACTATCTGGCCGATCAGATGCCGGATATTATCGCCTGCGAGACGACGCATTTTGCCCGCTGGGAGGGGCTGTTGGCGGATTTGTCGGGTGAGTCGTGGCTGTCGGATACGGATTCCGCCTATGTGGATGAGACATACGGCACGCTTGGCTTCCCTTATACGACCGAGGCGATCGGCCTCGCCTACAATGCGGATATCTTGAAAAAGGCGGGGATCGATCCGGCGAAGCTGACAAGCCCCGGTGCCTACGAGGAAGCCTTTGCGAAGCTGGATTCGATGAAGGGACAGCTCGGGTTGACTGCGGTGGTGTCGTATTCCGCCGATGAAGACAATCTCTGGTGGTCCGCCGGGAACCACATCTTCGGGAATTACCTCGACGCCGGACTGGACAGGGACGATACCACCTACATCGATATGCTGAATGACAAGGTCAAATTCGACGAAAAGCGGCTGGCGAATTTCGCACATTTTATCGGGCTTTTGAACCGCTATTCGAACCCTTCGATGCTGACAAGCGCGACGCAGGAGGACGAGGTACAGGGCTTTGCCTCCGGGAAATACGCTTTCATGGCGCAGGGATCGTGGACCGGCGTGATGATGACGGGCGATTTTTTGAAGGATTATGAGGCGGCAGGAAAGTTCAAGGTCGGGATGGCGCCCTACGCCTTTGAGGATGGGATCGACACGATTCTGACAAGCACGCCTGCGTGGTGGGCGGTGTTGAAGGAGGGGCATGTCGAGGAAGCGAAAAATTTCCTGAAATGGGCAGCGGGGGACGAAGGACAGGCTATTCTCGTTGAAAAGGCCGGGTTTGTCAGCCCCTTCAAATCCTGCACCTATATTGCGGACGATCCTTTTGCGCAGACGATTGCCGACCATCTGGGCGATGGAAAGACATCCGCCTGGCATTGGATGGATGTGAAGCCGGGCAATTCAAATACGCCCCCGGCGACGCATGTTTTCTATCAATATGCCAGCGGAGAAATCAACGAGGCCGGATTTGTACCTGCGATCGAGCAGGCGTTCAAAAACTATTTCAAATAGGAGGGGAGAATATCGTGAATAGACATTGGAAACCCAAATTGATCAATACCATTCAGTTCCAGATCTCGGCGTTGAATTTGGTCATGCTTATCGCGTTTATTATCGTCATGATGAGCGTCATGGGCGCTATGCGCGCCAGCACGACGGCGAGCCGCGAGATGTCCGACCATGTGCTTTCGCTGTCGATGGAGGAGGCTACGCTGAAGTCGGA
This sequence comes from Lachnospiraceae bacterium, assembly GCA_017477005.1. GTDB lineage: Bacteria > Bacillota > Clostridia > Lachnospirales > Lachnospiraceae > RGIG4930. Next base: position 1,518 of record JAFUXY010000020.1, read on the forward strand.
CGTGATGTCTCTGTTTGATCAGGCGACGGGCTATGTCATGGCGACATCCGTGGAGACACAGAATGCGCTTGCTCCGGAGATGGACGCAGCCAAGGCGAAGGTGAAGGAGGATATCTCGGCTTTGAGCGCGGCGTTCGGTGACGATGCCGATGCAGAGGCGGCGATTTCAGATATCCAGAGGGAGTACGAACTGTTGATCGAGCATATCGACCAGTCGATGTCTTATAGCGACCAGGGCGACCGGGACAATGCGACGACCAAGCTTTTCGACGACGCGGAGATTCAGAAGGTCGCGATCTTCCATAGCTGCAAGAAGATCGACGAGGCGGTCAGCACGCAGGCCGACATCAGCAGCGAGTACATGCAGTCGATGTACCGCCGGGGCGCCTTGGTCTCGCTGATCGGTATGCTGATCTTTATTTTCGTGATTATTTTCAACTTCGTTCTGTCCTACCGCAATATCATCCAGAAGATCCGAAGCATTTCCACCGAGCTGTCTTCGATCATCTCCGATATTGAGAAGAATCAGGGGGATCTGACGTCGCGGATTGCGACAAAGAGCAAGTCGGAGTTGGCGCTGATCATCCATGGCTTGAATCGCTTCATTGAAACCCTGCAGGGGATTATGAAGGAGGTCAAGGACGGCGCTTCGGTGCTGACGGAGTCCTCCGAGGCGGTCGCTTCGCAGGTGCGTCTGGCCAACGACAATATTACCAATACATCGGCGGCGATGGAGCAGCTTTCGGCGAGTATGGACACGGTTTCGCTGACGATCCAGTCGATCAATGAGCGGGTCGGAGACGTGCGCACGGCGTCGGAT
>JAFUXY010000021.1 GCA_017477005.1 Lachnospiraceae bacterium
ATATGCGATATGGCTTATTTGTCATGCGCTTTTTTATAAACCATCGAACTGCTTATCCCCCGACAAACTATCACCGCCATAATGCTAACTATTTATTGTGCAAATTCACTATAATTCTATCAAGTTTCCGAGAGTACTCACATGTATCCCTTCAGCAACTCCGTCAAATGCTCTCTTTCGCATATCGTGTCATCCCTTGTCAGATTTGGAATAAAATCCAAATCTATATCGACCGATAGTCTTGGAAGAGTGAACACAGTCAAATTTATTGCAGTTCCACCCTTAAGCAGTAAATGCTTACTCATGTAATCGTTTGTACAGAGGTGCTCAAGAATATTCCTCAAACGAAGTAATTTCTCAAAGGTATCTCGGCTAAACCCATACTTGCGTGCTCTTATATCAAGTTCTCTTCTATTAAACCGTAGCATTCCCTACCCCTCCATTCTTTAATCTCTTTATATTCCTTGGATAAACCAACCTCCATTTAGCCGAATAGGCAGGCTCACTTATGCCTCTCGATAGATATCTCTTTGAATTACCACTCCGTTCTCCGCATATCTTTACAAAACCTTCACTTATCCCCATCTCCGACTGGTACTCTTCAGCAATAAACCCTGTCTTCTGATATAAGAAAGCACTATCATATTTATCCAGATATTTTAGAAGCTTTCCCTCATCAATACCTTTTACAGATGTTACGCAGTCAAGAACTTCTTCCAAACCTGCTATAAGGTTAAGATCCCGTATTGAGTCCGCTATCGTCCGTTCTTTATCAGTAACAGTTATACCTCCGCTAAACTGTAAAGCATCCACGCCTTCCCGCATTTGTGACTTGACATAATGATACGTGTACCCATCAAATTCAAAATCATGAAAGCGCATCTCGGAACTTACATATACCTCGTAAAATACTTGATCCGTAATCCCATAGTATTCAAACGCCGAATGATGGGATACATAGGACGACTCAGTTATCGCACTCGCAACCTGAAACCTATTTGCAACCGGTCCTCCATTTTCTCCACTTGTACATGTATATAATCCATTCCGTATTTTATAGACCATCTCTTCTTTAAGAAGCTTACCCAAAGCCACTCGGGCCGTTCTCTCACTGGAATAAAGGGCGTTCACTTCCTTCATTGAAAAAACCGGATACTGCAATAATTCATAATATAAATTCATGTTCTCACCCTATTATGTTAAGGAACCACTGATTTAATCGTATTTCCACAAAAACCATGCACACAAATCGCATAGGAATGCACTTCGTGCTGCGATTTGGCGCAAAGGAAATACCCACAGGGCAAACTCGCTTTAATCAGCGTTTCCTTAAATATTTGTCTAATATTACTTTGAATTACGCACTTATCGTACACAATTCAAACCTATCCTCTTATAGCGATTATGTCAAGTTGGTTTCTTGTATTTTTTAGCCAATTTTCTAGGTATAATCATACAAATTTTCAACTAAATTCGATACGTTAATATAGAATCGACCACTGCGAACCACTTGCATTAGCGGAAACATTCCTATGCGATTTGTGTGTTCTATCGGGCTATACTTGCGAATGAATTTAACTGTCGTTCTTTTGGTTTCCATACACATTATGTAAATAATTCAAAGGTTTCTCCATCGCTTAGCCTGTGGATCCGATTTTTATATGCCAAAAATTCCGGTATTTGCTCAAAGGCCGCTGCAGGATCAATATGGACAATTGGGATGGCAGTTTTCACGGCGGAGATTTCAATGGAAATGGAAAATTTGATCCGGGAGACATTGAATTGTGGAATGATATGAAAAATGGCTCCGGCTATAGACCTGGAAATAATAATTCCGGATGTTATATGTATTTTGGGAAAGTTTTCCTATCTTTGGGGTTGATTTCAGGAGCCATTTTGTTTTTAGAATACTTGTATAGGTTTTTTCTCCACTGTTTGAAAGAATTATTCATTTTTCACTTCATTATGATTCTATGCTATGGGCCACGTTTCCTATAATTCAAAGGTTTCTCCATCGCTTAGCCTGTGGATCCGATTTTTATATGCCAAAAATTCCGGCATCTGCTCAAAGGCCGCTGCATTCTCCGTATGCATGGGGATAATCATCTCTGGTTCTGTCATATCCATTAGCTTTTTCAATGTCTCCACATAAGCATGGCCGTTGGTATGTAAAATCTCCATATTATTCTTAGCTATTCGCTCATCTATGAATTTGACAATGGCAGGATCTTCCGCCTTGCCTCCACGAAGATACCCTTCCCACATAGAATAGATAAGAAATGGATTTTCCATCTGCAGCATCCGTTCTTCAAACCGTCCTGTTTCAAAATACGGATTCCGGTTTGGCCTGGCAAGCATCACAAAGCCCTTTTCCAGATAAATATCAGGCTTTGCCATCAGAAAATATGGCGTCCGGTATCCTTGTTCTTGTCATATTTCAAATCCCGCATATAGCCATCATGTTCTCCGGGGCAGAGCACATAAATCGTTTTTTTATACCGATAGATTTTGGGGAAAAATTTGTGCCTTGCTTCCTCTTTTCTGGACACCATAGTGCCCTCTGTAACAAGAAGGTCTACCTTGCCGACTTTCTCCCGTATCATTTTTTCGAAGGTTCCACTTCCCGGAACTCCATGCTCCCTGAAATCTCCGGTATAAAGAATTTTCTTTCCTCCCATCCGAATCACGAACATATAGGCATCCAACGCGGAATGGTCACAGACCAGGGGTGCTACCTCTATGCCGTGAAAATTTCTGCTGGTACCATACCCCCCAATTTGATTTGTCCCCCTGTAAATTCGGATTCCTGACATTCTTTCTCCTCTATCTCTGTACATCCTCGTCCCCCATCGACAAATCCGGGTACCCATAAAGGCCGTTCACCGTTTCCCCAGCCACTCCTTCACTCTCGCATAGGCATCCTTGTACTTTTCCGACTTCTTCTGCCGAAAGTCCTCTGTTGCCTGCGTAAAGAGCGCCAGATCCGGGGTGTTGACCTCCATCCCCTCCTCTTTCAATAATTCTATGCACTGGGTCGTCTGTTCCCGCATAGCCAGCCGCTCTCCCTCGGCCGCTTCTTCGGCCGCCCGGCTCACGATTTCTTTTTCCTGTTCCGAGAGCTGCCGCCAAATTGACTCGGCAATCGTGAAATTTTGGATCATATAGCTGTGATTGGTTAAAGAAAGATATTTTTGATGCTCGTAGAGTCCGTTGTAATAAATGATCGAAGGAGGGTTCTCCTGTCCATCGTAATACCCTTTCGCCAGCGCATCGTTCAGCTCCGCAAAGGATAGGGGCATAGCCTTGGCTCCCATTTCAAACAATACGTCCATCACAAGAGAGCCCGCGGGCGTCCGGATTACCAGCCCTTGCAGATCGTCCGGCGTCACAATAGGCCGTTTGGAATTTGTCATACAGCGAAATCCCCCGCAAAAATGCGTCAGCACCCTCATATTCTCTTCCGGAAGCTTCTGCTCAAATTCCGCAAGCAACTCGCTTTTTGCATACGCCCACGCCGTGTCAAAATCTGTAATCAAATACGGCATAGCGGAAATTTCTAATTCCGGAATCTTCGTATATTCTCCAAAGTAGGCGCCGGATACAACGAAAATATCCACCTCTCCGGTATCCCGCTTCATTTTCTTGATCAAGTCTGCATCCGATCCCAGAACTATGCCGGTATTTACTTCACAGCGAAGAGCACCCTTTGAATATTGTTCCAACAGCCTGGCAAATTCCCGCGCTCCCACAGAACGGGGATCGTCGTCTCCCATCGTCACAAACAGATGAAAGGTTCCATCAAACTCCCTGCCCTTGCGCTTTTCTCCAAAGAAGCCGATAGAATTACCACACCCCGCTATGCCTATTACCAAAAGACAAATGATACACCCCGCTATTATCTTTTTCCATTTTGACATCACCCAAAGCCCTGCCTTCAGAATTGATTTATATTGATTTGATCTTTTCCATTTTCCTTTGACACATACAGCGCATCATCCGCCCTCTTGTACGCAGCGTCTATATTCTTTTCTCCATCCTTCACCATCGTAATTCCTATAGAGGCACGCAGCCCATGAATGTCCCCCTCGTCCACTAGATGCAATGCAGATAAAATGCCCGAGACCGCCCCAAACATTTCGTCTCGTCCGGGATACCCCTGCAGCAGAATGATATATTCATCCCCGCCCAATCTCCCGGCAAAGGTACTCTTTTCTCGGAGCACCCGTTCCGGAAAATCCCATTTGTCTTGCTGATCTATATGAAGTGACCCAATAATTGTCTCCGCGGCCATTTGGATGGCTCTGTCTCCCGTCTGATGCCCCAGATTGTCGTTGATCTGCTTGAATCCATCCAGATCCAGAAGCACCAATGCAATCGGTTCTTCGCCTCGCGCTTCTATGACCTGTTCGGCCAGAGAAAAGAATTTCCCTCTGTTCAGAAGGGATGTCAACGCATCAAAACTAGAGGTAATCATCAGCTGCCTTTGTGTTTTGATATCGCGGATCGTAGTCACAAACTCATTGATCCTCGCCCGTTGAAACGCAAAATGCAAAACCAGCGCCAGGCTTGTTACCACTACGGTATTCGCCAAATCCATAGAGGCAATGGAGCTCGGCTTGTGCAAATAAGCGCTCCGCACGAAAATACTGCTCATCACCAGCAATATCAAGGTCATCCTGCCCACCGTTTCGATATAGGAAAATGCCACTATTACCAAAAGAATCAGGAACATCCAAGACGATGCATATGGTTCCGCATTGGAAGAAAGAATGCTGTACACCTCGAACATAATCAAGTCCGCAACCGTACACATTACGCCGAAGAACGGCCCCTTGGGGCCAAGAAAGGTCACCATGCCCATAGTAATCATAGGGATGATGATGAATATTAGAAAAAAAGCGCTTCTGGTCGCATCTACGTTAAACATCCTTAGATTCGTGCTGATAAAATAAAACGCGTTGATCAGCGCAAACCATACGTTGATGATCTTGGCATGGTGGCGGTTGGTTCGAACGATCAGCCCCATGCATTCCCCATAGATGGCCTTGTCAAAGCCATAATGATTGAATTTCTGCAGCAACTCACCCATTGACATATCTCTCTTCATATTTTTGATTGTGGAAACTATCTTTTCGTTTGATTTGATTATACGGGAAATGCTTCTATTGTGCAAATACAAAAACAGAGAGGTTTGTGTCAAGTACTCGTTGGCCCTATCCCTTATTTCTAAATAGCCTCAAGTATCGGCATATGATTATTCCATAGTTCAAGATAAGGACTTCCTTTTCCGTCC
>JAFUXY010000226.1 GCA_017477005.1 Lachnospiraceae bacterium
AATGTAGGAACGGCGACAGTCACGATCACCGGAATGGGAAATTATACCGGCACGAAAACGGCGAATTTCAAGATTACTGAGGCACAGACGAAGCCAGTATCGATCAACACCGCAACGATATCCGGCCTGTCGAGCGAGGGGTATACCTACACGGGAAGCGCGATCACGCCTACGATCACCGTGACGTTGGATTCGAAGACGTTGACGGAGGGTACGGACTACACGGTGAGCTATTCGAACAACACAAATGTGGGGACGGCGACAGTCACGATCACTGGAACAGGAAATTATACCGGCACGAAAACAGCGAATTTCGAGATTGTGGCGGCACAGGCGGAGCCGGTATCGATTAGCACTGCAACGATATCCGGCCTGTCGAGCGAGGGATACACCTACACGGGAAGTGCGATCACGCCTACAATCACCGTGACACTGGATTCGAAGACGCTGACGGAGGGTACGGACTACACGGTGAGCTATTCGAACAATGTGGACGTAGGGGTTGCGTTGGTGACGGTCACGGGAACCGGGGATTACACTGAGACAAAGCGGACAAGCTTCAAGATCGTAGCGGCCTCCCTCGAAAATGCAACAATTTCAGGGCTGACCTCAAAAACTTACACCGGAAGCAAAATCACACAGACCCCTACGGTCAAGATTGGTTCTAAGACGCTGACGGAAGGCACAGATTACACAGTTTCCACCACGAACAATACGAATGTGGGAACGGCCACGGTGACAATCACAGGCAAGGGCGATTATACGGGGACAAAAACCTCTACCTTCAAGATCACGGCGAAAGCGGTGACTCCAACAGTGACGCTGGCAAAAAATACCTATGTGTACAATGGCAGCGTTCGCACTCCGTCGCTGACCGTGAAGGCCGACGGCAAGACGATTACGGCCAACAGTGCCAAAGCCGTTTATTACAAAGCCAGCTACGCAAGTGGAAGAAAGAACGTTGGGAAATATTCGGTACAGGTCACGCTGAAGGGGAATTATTCGGGAACCAGCAAAGCTGTTTATTTCACGATAAATCCAAAGGCAACTTCTCTGTCTTCAGTAGCCGCCGGATCGAAAAAATTCACGGCGAAGTGGAGCAAGCAGACCGCACAGACCACTGGCTATCAGCTCCAGTACGCGACAAACAGCAGCTTCACACAGGGAAAGAAGACGGTCAAAATCACTTCGTCTTCGACCACGAAAAAAGAGATTAAAAAGCTGAGCGCCAAGAAAAAATATTACGTCCGGATCCGCTGCTACAAAACCGCCAGCGGGAAAACGTATTACAGTGATTGGAGCAAAACCAAGACTGTGACCACGAAAAAATAAAAGGGGGATGCGATGAGCCATTATCGGATAGGGTATATCAGTGGACATAGATCCTATGGATACGGATTGCAGTTGGCCTCAGGTGTCAGAAACGCAGTCATGGAACAAGGGCATACCTTCATCAAAATCGCGGATCAGTCCGAGTATCATGCCAAAGGAAACGCCTTTGATTATTTCAAGGTGGCTTTTGAACTGGCTGCAAAGCTCGATCTGGACGCGTATATCGTACCAGCTGGAATGATCTATCAGTTTTGCATGAAGCAGACCGACAGATACAGCAAGGAAAAACTCGATGAAATTGCCAACCGTTCCTTGAACCTCATCCGTAGGATGGATCCCAAACGCACCCTTGTGATCGAACGCACCTTTGAGGATTATCGCAGCATCGACAAGGACAATGAGCACGGAATGCGGGAGTGTATCCGGCATTTGATCGAGGATCATGGCTACCAAAAAATCGCTTTTATCAGTGGGCCAGAATATTCCAATTCTGCGAAAATCCGAGAGGGCGTTTATTTTGAAGAAATGGCGGCTCATGGACTTGAAACGCCCGAGCGGCTGTTCATCCGCGGCTCCTACAATGGAAAATGCGACGATGTTGTGGAGCGATTGTTGGATGGAAACGACGACATCGAAGCGATTGTCTGTGCCTGTGACGAGATAGCGCTTGCGGTGTATCGTGTATTTGCGAAGCGCGGCATGCGGGCTGGTCGGGATATCGCTGTCACCGGGTACGACGACATTGCCGAAGCCGTGCATGCGGCGCCGCCTCTGTCCACAGTCCAGGCTACCGGATACGATCTGGGCTATATGGCAGGCTATGAGGCTGTGCGGCTGGCGGCGGGATTGCCGCAGAAGGATACCGTATTAAAGAGTCGTTTTGTAAACCGGGGCTCTTGCGGCGAATCGTTACTGAGTTCGGAGGAGCTTTTCATCAAATGGCTGCGGGAAGACCCTGTGAATATGGATGCCATTGTCCATGAATTTGTGCGGACCACGTATACGCAGGCAGAGGGCGCGATCACCGAGATGTTTTATCATAATATCCGGGAATTCTGTGCCAAATCCTTCGAGGCCTATCAATGGCATGTAGCGCATCCGAACGATTTTATTCATTTTATCAGCAACCAAATGGTGGCGCATCTGTTGGAGGATGCGCCCACCAAACCCTACTTTTCCGTATCTGGTTTTCAGACAACCTTGGACGCCTACATCCATGCCCTGCGTACGGTGGTTCCACGCGAGGAGCAGGTGTGGGTGGCGGATCAGGCGGCGCATGCACATTTGCAGATTACGAGAATTTTTTATAACCAACATTCCTTTGACATTAGTAAATTTGCGGAAATGGAAATGGACACCATTCAAATCGTGGATGATGCCTTGTCCGAGGAAAAACGAAAGCAAACCTTCGAACGCATTCTAAAGGATATTTCCGGGGTTGGCGTTCCCTACGCGAGAATCTGTATTTTTGACAACGCCATTCCCTATACGGGCAGGGACAAGATCATCATGCCGGACAAGGGTATTGTCAAGGGACATCTGGTGCAGAAAACCATTCTGCATCAGGAGTACGATCAATCCTACCCTTTGCGTCAATTTTTCAAGAGCGATCTGGAAAATAATGATTTTCCCAAAGTCTGCACGGTTTCCGCGCTGATTGCGGCCGGTGAGGTGAGCGGATTTGTAGTTTTGGATGGAGATTCCCTCGATTTTGAACAGCAGCTTGCGATTATTCTTTTGATCAGCTATGCGGTCAAGCATTTGCAGATGATCGATTATCAGCAGGAAATGGTGCAGCTTCTGCAGGAAAATAATATTATGCTGACGCATCAGTCACAGCAGGATGAATTGACGGGATTATTCAATCGGCGAGGCTTTATGCAGACGGTAGGCATTCTACTGAAAAACAATGTGGAACGGGATGCAGCTGTCTTTTATTTGGATTTGGACGGACTCAAGGTAATCAACGACAGCTTTGGACATGAAATCGGTGATGAAGCCATTATCCATACTTCCCAAATTTTGTCGTCCTGTTTTCGGTCGTCGGATATTCTGGCGAGGCAGGGAGGCGACGAGTTTGTGGCATTTTCCCTGCTGAAAGAACCTACGGATGCAGAGGTCATTGTACAGCGTGTTGAAGAAAAAATGAAGACGTTTAACGAGGAGCATGACAAGGTCTATACGCTCTCCATTTCTATTGGATTCAAGACCTTCTTGATTGAAGAGGGTGGCGAGAAAAGCCTGGAAAAGTGGATGACGCAGGCGGATGAAATGCTGTATGAGGTGAAGCGCAGGAAGAAAGGGAAGGCGCGGTTCGAGGCAGAGATGAAGCGGTAATGGAGAGGTGCTGAGGAGGGGCAGAGGATGAATCAGACGGTAGAATACAATGCAGCGATCAAAAATGGAATTGGTCGCATGGCCTTTGTGGTGTTGTCCATGCTGGCGGAATACCTGGCGCTGTTTTTGTTTTTCCGATATCTTGGAAACCATACGGCCATTGCGATGGAATTGACGCATATTTTGGCGGCCGTTCTGGTATTATATATCTATGGCAAGCATATGACTCCGTCGATGAAAATTCCTTGGATTATCGTAATCATTGCACTGCCGATCTTTGGAACGACGCTTTATCTTTTAATTGGACTGAACGGATCGACGTATAAAATGAGGCGCAAATACAAGGAGATCGATCAGGCGCTGCTCCCGTTTCTGAAGGCGGACAGACAGATTTATGAGGAGGCGAAAAAAAGAGATGCCCGTCTGGCCAATCTATTGCGCTATATCTATCGCAATGCTGGTTATCCTGCGTATGACGATACAAAAATTGACTATTATGACGACGCAAAAAAAGGGATAGAAGCGCAGAAAAAGGAGCTGGCAAAAGCGCAGAAATTTATCTTCATGGAATATCACGCGATCGAGGACGCCCAAAGCTGGCATGAGATAGAAGATGTGCTGACCGATCGTGTAAACCACGGAGTGGAGGTGCGGGTCTTTTATGACGACATGGGGTCGATCGGATTTATTGACACAGATTTTGTCAGGAAGATGGAGAGCCGTGGGATCAAATGCAAGGTGTTCAATGCCTTTGCCCCGGGTATGAATATATTTTTGAACAACCGCGATCACCGAAAGATCACCGTCATAGATGGAAAGGTTGGCTTCACCGGGGGATATAATCTTGCCAACGAGTATTTTCATCTCACCGAACCGTTTGGATTTTGGAAGGATACCGGTGTCCGCTTAGAAGGCAGCGCAGTGAACGCATTGACGGTCACCTTTCTGGAAATGTGGAATGCGGTCGCTGGGGAGGACGAGGAGGACAGGGAGTTTGACAGGTATCTGCTCCCACAGGCAGAGATTTCCTCTGGAGCCGGACAGAATGGATTTGTTCAGCCCTATGCCGACAGTCCGCTCGATGATATCGCCGTGGGCGAGGATGTTTATATCAGTATGGCGGAGCTGGCGACGGATTATGTCTGGTATATTACGCCCTATCTGATCATCACAGATGAGATGAACCATGCGCTGTCTCTGGCAGCCAAACGCGGGGTAGACGTGCGGATTGTCACGCCAGGGATTCCTGACAAAAAGATCATTTATAGCGTGACCCGCAGCTACTACAATGGGTTGGTTCGAAATGGTGTCCGGATATTTGAGTATACGCCGGGATTCTGCCATGCCAAAATGAGCATTGCGGACGATTTGGCGGCGACCTGCGGTACGATCAACATGGATTACCGAAGCCTGTATCACCATTTCGAAAATGGCTGTCTGTTTGCGGACTGCGAAGCGGTCGGCGAGGTGCGGGCGGATTTTGAACGGGTTTTCGAGGAAAGCAAGGAAGTGACCGATCATTATAAATCCGGTAGAGGGGCCTTTTTGCGGGTCGGACAGATGCTTCTGCGGTTGATCGCGCCATTACTGTAGATATTTTTTATGAAAAATAATGGAAACGAAATCAAAAGAAAAATAAAGGATTATGGAAGCGATATTCTCGGTTCCACTTGGTACAAGAAGGCTTTTTCTCAGACACATCACGGCAAAACATCGGTCGGGAGGCATTCGATCCGTGTGGCGGAAGAGACCTTGAAGGTCTGTGCGCTGCTTTCTCGATTGGGAATTTCGGTGGATGAAAAAATAGCAGTGCGGGCGGCGCTTCTGCACGACCTGGGTATTCTGGGGCGGGATCAAAAGTTTTCCAGCCAATACGAAATGAGCCGCCGCCATCCGTTGGAGTCCCTTGTTGTTGCGAAGGAATTCGAACCTCATATCGATGAGCGGATCGAACAGGCGATCACGAGGCATATGTTTCCCGTGTTTTCCAAGCCGCCGACTAAAGCCGAAGCGATTGCTGTCTGCATTGCGGACAAGGTGGCCAGCGTCAGAGATATTGTACAAAAAAATGAGACTTTCAAAAAATCAAGAGGGAGTAAGCATGAAATATCAGGATATTATTGATTCAAAGTTTTCTGAGCCAGCAGCCTTGATTCAATACAAAGAGGGGACTGTGAAGCTGTTGGAATGCAACGAAAAATTTCTTCCGGAATTGAGGATGAATGTCTCGAAAGAGGACTATCGGATAGCCTATCCGCAGGATTGCTTTGACAGCGAAAATTTGAAAGGGTATCTGGATGCCATTGAAAAATGCGTCCGTTCCGGAGAAGAGCAGTTTGTGGAAACCTGGCGGGAGGTTTTTTCCAACTGCTGCGGTTTTGACCGAGTTTGTTTGAAAAGCCGATTGGTGTTGGTGGAGTCCTCTCCAGATGGCACGATCGTCTATGAGGGCGTGCGGAATACGACCGATGAAAAAAGAACCTTGGACACCTTGGAGGATATCGAATATCGATACAAGAACGCCAGCGAACAGATCAATATCTACAACTGGGAATACACCATAGCGACAAAGGAAATGCGTCCGTGTTATCGCTGTATGAGAGATCTGGGTCTGCCTGCGTTGGTCAAGAACTATCCGGATACGGCGATCGATATGGGTATTTTTCCGCCGGATTATGCCGATATGTACCGCGAGATGATGCGCCGCATTGACGAGGGAGCGCCGCAGTTGGAGGCGGATATTCCCCTGACAGTCGGACGCGTGCCTTTCCGCGTCAAGTATACGACCACCTTTGATGAAAACGGCAAGCCGATCAAGTCGTTTGGATCGGCTACGCTGATCTCGGAGACGGAGCTTGGGCGGATCCGATTGGACAATCAGATCATTGAAAAATTGGCAGAAGGTTATGACTGTATGTACATTGCCGATTTCAAGGACAACACAGTCAAGACGGTCAAGCAGGACAGTCTTTTTTCGCTGCCTGTAGATGCAGATGCCACAGATCTTGCAGTCATGGTGGCCAAAAAGCTGCAGGAGATCAATGGGGATCAGACCTGTCAGTTGTGCGATGTCGAGATGCTTCGCAGAGAAATGTTTGCGGATTCAGACAAAAGAGAATTTGTGTACCGCAATGAGACAGACGGTCGTTGGGTACGCATCGAATATTTAGTCGTAGACAGGGGAGAAGAGGAGGTAGACCGATTGTTGATCACCGCCTCTGTCGTCGATGATTTTCGCGCGCAAAAGATGAATGCCGACCGGTTGATCGCAGCGCAAAAGGAAGAGCTTTTGGACCGGCAGACGATGCTCTTGGAGGCAATCGATGTCGCCAACAAAGCGAACAACGCCAAGACAGAATTTTTCTCGAATATGTCCCACGATATCCGCACGCCTATGAATGCGATCACGGGCTTCTCGCGGCTGGCGATGGAGGAGATTCACAACACGGCGCAGGTGAAGGATTATCTTGGCAAGATTTCGTCGGCCGGGGAGCATCTGATGAGCTTGATCAATGACATCCTGGATATGAGCCTGATCGAAAGCGGAAAAATGGAAATCCACGAATCACCGGCGGTGCTTAAAGATTTGCTTTTGGAATGCACGGATATGGTGCGTATGAAAATGGACGAAAACAAGCTTCGCTTTGTGGTGGACACGGAGGCTATGGGCGAGGATGTGGTCGTGTGCGATACGCTCCGTTTCCATCAGGTTTTGTTGAATCTGCTTTCGAACGCCTACAAGTACACGCCGGAGGGAGGCAGTGTATTTTTGGAGGCCAGGCTGGTTGAGAAGAAAGACCTTCTGACCTATGAGTTCCGTGTGAGAGACACCGGGATCGGGATGTCGAAGGAGTTTTGTGAGCATATTTGGGATGCGTTTTCCAGAGAGGAAACCGATATCGTCCGCCATACGCAGGGAACGGGTCTTGGGATGGTGATCGTCCGCAATATTGTGAACTTGATGCAGGGGACCATTGACCTTGTTTCAGAGCCGGGCAAGGGGAGCGAGTTTATTATCGCTTTGCCCTTCAAGCCCTCTGAAATCACTCCGGCAAAGAGCGAGAAGGATCAGGCGACCGAGGACGCTATGCACAAAAGCTACGAGGGAATCACGCTTTTGGTGGTCGATGATACGGATATGAATCTCACGCTTGCGAAGCGGATCCTTGGCAAATTTGGGTTCACGGTGAAGGTGTCCGAAAGCGGCGTGGAGGCGTTGAAGCTGTTGGAGGATCCAGACTTTGACCGGATCGATCTGATCCTGATGGATGTCATGATGCCAGTCATGGATGGTCTTGAAACGACGAAGCGGATCCGGGCGATGGAGGATCCGCGTCTGGCGAATATACCGATTATCGCGCTGACTGCGAATGCGTTTGAATCGGATGTCAAAAAGGCGCTGGACGCAGGGATGGATGATTATATTGCGAAGCCGTACCGGCAGGAGGATATTATTCCGCTGATCCATGCAAACCTGAAGGAAGCGCCATAAGCGGCGTTTTCTTTTGGTTTTTCAGACCTGTTTTTTGGAAGGATTTTTTCTATGCCATTACAAAATCAAAAGCGAGACTATATTTTGCGAACTCTTGTTTTGCCGGTGATCTGCGCCGTTCTCGTGGTAGCGTTTCGATTGGATATTCTGCCATCGGCGTTTATGATTGGTCCTATTCTCGTTCCATTTTCGGATCTTTTTATTATTTTGGCAGCAGGAATCAGCGGGCTGCGATATGGGCTGGTGATGTTTTGGCTCATCTTTGTCAGCGAGATGATCGTAAGGACAGGCGATGTATTTTCCGTATTTCCGTTGTTTTTGTATCTGGTAGAGATACTTACTTCTTCGGCGATTACCGTAAGCGGATGGTATAAAAGTATAAAAAAGACGCTGCTCGCCTGCGTGGTGTATATGCTGGAAATAGGGATCATGCTGTATGTTTCCTTTTCCTGGATTTATGGATTTCGGGAAATGAGTTTGCCTGGGTGTATCCTTGGCGGGATCCCGGAGAGCGTTATCGTGACAGCATGCCTGTATCTTTATTTTCGCTATATGCCGGACGAGATCAAGAAGAGCTCGGGGCTGGGGAAAATGTATGCAGCGGATTATACCTTTGTAGCCGATTCCGAGTCAAGACCTGTCGGACGTTTTATTTTCGTTTTATCGGTCATCGAGGGAATCCTGTCGGGACTGGCATCAGTATTGATGGTCAATGCTTTGTATCCGAGTTTGCATGAGATGTATGTCGGCAATCCAGATCACAGGGCGGGCAGGGCACTTATTTTGGCGATTGGTTTTTTCTTTACATCGATTTTGTCCCTGTCCATTGCGATCGTGGTCAACGAGGCCATCATCGGGATGCTGGTACGGCTCGTGCGCCAGCAGGATCAGCTTCGTTCGGAGCTTGCGGTTTCTATTGAAGGGAGCAAGGCGAAGACAGCGTTTTTCTCGAATATGACGCATGAGCTCAGGAGCCCAATCAACGCGGTACTCGGGATGGATGAAATGATCCTGCGTGAAAGTCATGAGTCTGTGATCCGGGGGTATGCGGAGAATATCAAGTCGGCCGGAGCGATGCTTTTGGCGCTGATCAACGATCTTTTGGATATGTCGAAGATCGAGGCCGGAAAGATGGAGATTGTGCCTGCGGAATATGAGACTCAATCCGTTGTCAACGATCTTTCCATCCTCATCGAACAACGTGCGGCAGAAAAAAACCTGTCCTTTATTTTGGACGTAGATCCCCAGCTGCCAAGGCGTTTGTATGGCGATGAGATACGGATCAAGCAGGTTTTTACGAATATTTTGACGAATGCGGTGAAATACACAGAGAGTGGCAGCGTGACGCTGTCTATTGCGCAGGAGAGGATCGATGAGAAGGCGGTAATGTTGGACTGCCATGTGATCGATACCGGCATAGGTATCCGTGAGGAGGATCAAAAAAAGCTGTTCCATGAATACGAGCGTATTGAGGAGCGTCGCAACCGCAATATTGAAGGCACGGGGTTGGGGATCAATATTGTCATGAGTCTGTTGTCGCTGATGGACAGTCGGCTTGAGGTGGAAAGCGAGTACGGGAAGGGTTCTGATTTTCATTTTTCGCTCGTTCAGGAAATTGTGGACGGGGAGCCGATGGGAGAAGTCTCCGGCATTCGAAAGGAGGAGGTCGGTCAGGAGCAGGGCTTTGTGGCGCCGGAGGGACGGATTTTGGTGGTGGACGATACGCCGATGAATCTGGAAGTCATAGCGAATCTTTTGAAGCGGACAAAAATCCAAGTGGATACTGCGGCCAGCGGAGCGGAGTGTCTGGAAAAGATAACGCAAGAGGCGTATGATATTGTCTTTATGGATGATCGTATGCCGGAAATGAGCGGTGTTGAGACGTACAAGCGGATGCAGGAAGGAACGCATCCAAACAAGGATACGCCGGTGGTTATATTGACAGCGAATACGGCGCAGGATGCCAGGGAATTGTATGAGTATGTGGGGTTTGCCAAATATCTGTCCAAGCCCATCGATGCGCAGATGCTCGAGGCGACGATCCGGGATTTTCTTCCTGCTGAGAAGGTACTTCCTGTCGAAGA
>JAFUXY010000227.1 GCA_017477005.1 Lachnospiraceae bacterium
CCGCGAAGATTTCTGTCTCCGCGAAGGGCAACACGAACTACAAGAAGAGCGGAACGCTGACCTACACCGTGACCGTCACGAAGCTGGCGAAGCCCACGGGCGTGAAGGTGAAGAGCAGCAAGAAGGCTCAGCTGACCGTTTCCTGGAAGAAGGTTTCGAACGCGACTGGATACCGCGTGTTTTATTCGACGAAGAGCAATATGAAGAACGCGAAGACGCAGGATCTGAAGAAGAACCCGGCGAAGCCGAGCCTGACGATCAAGAAGAACGTGTCTTCCAAGAAGACCTATTACGTGCAGGTACGTGCGTACGTCAAGAGCTATTCGACGAACAACGCCTCGGATGCTTCTTCGAAGGTGAAAGTGAAGGCGAAATAAGACGCGGCGAAAAGCGGCGCAAATGAGTAACTTGTAAACCATGTGTTTTGGGCGGGGACTTTCGAGTCCCTGCCTTTTTTGGTGGTGGGGTTTATGGATTTTTCTATTGACAGGAGAAGCGATTCGCAATACCATGTACTACATAGGGGGGTGATTTCATGGCGTTTTCTATCATGCTTACGGATGATGAAAGAATGCTGGCAGAAAGCTATGCCAAACTTCATTCATTTTCTTTATCGGAAGCTTTCAAACGAGCTCTTTTTGAAAAAATCGAAGATGAGTATGATCTTATGGTTGGACAGGAGGCCTATGCTGAATATGTTGCAAGCCGAAAGAAAAGCCGCCCTATAAGTGAACTCTGGAAAGAATGTGATGTATGAGTTACAGAGTAGAGACAACTTCACAATTTGACAGAGAATTCAAAAAACTACCCGGCACAATTGTCTGAAAACTTATCCACTTTCTGTGGATAAATCGCACAATTTTTGTGGATAAGTTGTTCCATAATACAACGAAGCAGAACGAAGTGCGGATTTTGCAAATATATGTGGGTCAGGTTGGAGCATGAAAGATCATCCAACCGTACAAAGGTGGGAGAATTACACAGAGGGAGGAATGAATGAATTACAAGCGGTTCAAAAAGGCGTTTCACAACTGGGTCGGAGAGCACGAGCACACCCTTTTGGAAGGGTGGAATCCTACCTTTTATGACGCTGGTTCGGTGGGGCAGACCGATGAAGAAAAAAAGATCATTCTCGACTGCAATATCGATTATTACAAAGACGAGGGGGAGGCGCTGCGCGCGGATTTCTTCATGATTATGCGGGGCGGCGCATTGGCTCGCTTTCGGTTGTTGGATTTGCGTGATCGCTTCAACGACGGCGGATGGGGAGAGATTTTCCAACAGATCAAGGGGAATATCGACAAGATCAACGAGGTGCAGAGCGAAATCGGCGACTTGCCCAATGCAGATGATTTTGAGACAATCAAAAACCGGCTGATCGTGCGCCTGCTGAATTATGAAAAAAACAAGCTGGCGCTGAAAAAAGCCGTCTACAAGCGAATCGGGGATATGGCGTTGGTGCTGTATTATCGGATCAAGGAGGAGCAAAACAATCTGATGTCTGCCAAGGTGTATGCGGATACCTTGGAACATTGGAACATGTCGCTCGAGGAGGTCTGGGAATTTGCGTTGGACAGGGCCAAGCAGTTGTACCCGCCGAGGCTTTGTGAGTCGCTTCAGATGATGAATACCGGTTATGCAAAGGCTTATTTCATGCCGGAGGATGCGCCGAATCTGAAGCTGCCCTATCCGGAAAGGATCTATACGCTGACGACCGATCCTCCTGTGAACGGCGCCACGGCGATATTCTACAAGGGAGTGAAAGAGCGGATTGCCGAGCTGTTGGGAGGGAGCTTCTATGCCGCGTTCACGTCCTGGGGAGAGGTCGCCATCCACAAGGCGGACATTTGGGACGCAGACGGTATCCGCAACAATGTGAAGGAGAACAACAAGCAGTGGGCGGAGGAAGCGGTGTCGGATATGGTGTATTATTACGATACCGAGACCGGAGAATTCGGGCCGGTAGCAGAGGGGAAATAGGAAAGAACGCTGCGGAAATCCATGTTATTTGGCGATTTGAAATACAGACCGATTAAAAAAATACCCCGGCACTGAGCCGGGGTTTTTGAATGCTTCCACTAATGAATCAAAGCAGATGAATCGCGTGTCCTACAATACCAACGATGAATAAGCTGATAATGATGGCGATCGGGGAAACCTTCTTCTTCAGAAGGTGCATGCACAGGAAGGTCAAAAGCAGCGGTACCAGTCCGGGTACCAGGCCGTTCAAGTTGTCCTGCAAGGTTGTCACCCTCGTCGGCTCCATATAGAGCCCCGAGCCATAAGCGGAAAATGCGTCATGGAGCATCTGTCCGAAGTTGCCAGAAGTGCCGGCCTGTCCCAAAGCTTCCCAGTCGATATAGGAACCATCGGGGTTCGTAATCGTGGAAACGACTGGGGTGAAATTGATCGACACCCAACGCTCAATCAACGCTCCAAGCACGAACATACCAAGGATGGACGCGCCCTTTGTGATCTTTCCGAGCAGACCGCCGGACAAGTCCTTTGTAATAGCGGTACCTGCCTGATAACCAAACTCCTGTGTATAGAACATAAATCCATAACGGATCAAGTTCCAAACGACGAAGAACATGATCGGTCCCAAGATACTGCCGCCCATTGCGAAAGAAGCCGCAATAGCGCCGAGCAGCGGGCGTACCGTGAACCAGAACACCGGATCACCAACACCGGCCAAAGGTCCCATCATACCGACCTTCACACCCTGGATCGCCTCGTCTTCGACGTTGGCGCCGTTCGCGCGCTCTTCCTCGAGAGCCAGCGTCACGCCGATGATCGGAGAAGCCACATAGGGGTGGGTGTTGAAGAACTCCAAGTGGCGCTCCAAAGCCGCAACCTGGTCTTCCTTTTTCGGATACAATTTCTTGATAGCGGGGATCATTGCGAAAACGAACCCGCCGTTCTGCATACGCTCGTAGTTCCAGGAACCCTGAAGGAAGGTGGAACGGAAGCAGACCGCAGAACGATCGCTTTTACTTAAAGTAATTTTCTCTGCCATTCTTTGTTACCTCCTTCATCAATAATCATTCAAAATGTCGCCAAGAGGGTCGCCGGAGCCGCCGCCAGAACCGCCGCCTGTGCCAGCTTTCTCTTCAAGGTTCAGATAGATAAACGCCATCGCTACAGCGATAATACCAAGACCGATCAAGGTAATGTCGGAAATAGCCGCTACCGTGAAGCCGATGAACAGGAAAGGCCACACTTCCTTGTTTGCCATCATGTTGATAACCATTGCATAACCAACGGCCACGACCATGCCACCGCCGATGGCCATACCATCGGTGATCAATGGAGGCAGCGCGTTCAGCGCATCCATAACCACCTGGTCGCTCACGAACATCAGTGCGCAGGCCGGGATCGCGATACGCAGACCCTGCATGCCGATCGCTGCGATCTGAAGGAGTTCAATCTTGCCAAAATCTGCGTTCTTTGCCGCAGCGTCCATACCATGAACGATCGGCACTGCCAGAGTACGGCAAACCATTGTCAGGAACAAACCGGCTACTGCCAGCGGGATAGCCACTGCGATAGCGGTCGGCACGCCTGAGGTGCCCTGTCCGCCCTTGACCAGAATAATCGCGGACGCAACGGATGCCAAAGCCGCATCCGGAGCCACGGCTGCGCCGATATTGGCCCAGCCCATAGCCATCAACTGGAGCGTACCGCCCAGGATAATACCTTCCGCCAGATGGCCTGTCACAAGACCGATCAGCGTACAGGCTACGATCGGCTGATGGAACTGGAATTCATCGAGAATACCCTCCATACCGGCAAGGAAGGCTACGATAACCACCAGGATAACCTGTAAAAAATTAAATGTCATAACTTCCTCCTTATTTAATTACTTAGCTAATACGAATACTCACATACCCAACTCTTTGCGTGCTTTCTCCACCAGCTCGTCCATATTCTCCGGGCTGTCCGTAGGCACCTTCCGCACATTGAACGTAATGCCACGGGCTTTCAGCTTGTCAAAGGTCTCCACGTCTTCCTTGCCCAAGGACAGCACTTGGTTGACGGCGACCTTTCCATTGGAATGCGCCATCGAACCGACGTTGATCTCCTTGATATCTACGCCGCCCTCGATTGCCTGCAGCGCATCCTGCGGCGTCTCGAACAGGAGCATCGCCTTCGTGTCGCCGAAGCGAGGATCCTTTGCGACCTCGATGATCTTGGAAATTGGCACAACATTGGCCTTGACTCCGGGAGGCGCCGCCTGCTCGATCATCGTCTTCCGAAGCTCATCATGCGCTACGCCGTCTGAGCAAACGATAATACGAGTCGGGGACACCGACTTCGTCCATGCTGTCGCCACCTGCCCATGCAAGAGACGCGTGTCGATTCGAGCCAAAACGTACTTGATGTGTCCGTCTCCAAGGACGGTGCCCGGAGGTATCGCGCCGGTCGGTACGCTGCCTGCCGCTGCCTGTGGAGCTGTCTCCGCGGGCATGAATTTTTCCGGATGGATGACGATGCCTTCCCGAGCCGCGCCCACCAGATCCGCTGCGATTTCTCCCGCCGTCGCCATGTCCCGATCGCCGTATGCCTGTGCCAGCATCGGGAGGTTCAGTCCGGTAATAATCGCCCAGCCGGGATGCTCCGCGCACAGCTGGAACGACTGGTTGTACGGCGAACCCGCAAATAGGTCAACCATGAACAAGACGTTCTCCTGATCGGAAAGCTTCCCAACCGCATTGAGTAGATTGCCACGCAGATCGTCAAGGGTTTCTCCGTTGTGGAAGGTCACGACTTGAAGCTCTTCTGCTTCGCCGAAGACCATCTTTGCGGACGAATAGATTCCCTCTGCAAAATCTCCATGGCTTGCCAGGATAAATCCTACCATGTACCTCTCCCCTTTCTTTTTCGGCTCTCTAGAGCCTTATTTTTAGTTAATGTAATTATACTTCGTGAATTTGATTTGTCAACAAAATTGCACAAAAAAGAGGGCAAATGCCCTCAGATTTTAGCGTAATTCATGGTATCAAGCACTGCCAACAATTGTCTGGAGGCAAGCCTTATTTTTTCTCAAAGTACTCCTTCTTGATATATTCGATGCCTTCTTTGAGGCTTTTTCCATCCTTTTCCAAATCTTCCAACATCAGAATAATGGCTCTGGTTCTATTTTCAGTAGCTTCCTCTCTCAAAAGTTCTCCCAGATTCATTTCTAAAACCTCCTCTGCCGGCATACGATCATCTCCTTAAAAAGCGCTTGTTTTCTAGTTTTTATTATTGTATTATTTTGTGGTAATAAAGTCAATTCCAAGATGTTGATATGGAGGGAGTGATTATGACGGGGGTAGAGAAGGCAAATCTGGTATTGATTTTGGAGTCAATGGGCATCAAGGAGGCAACAGTGGATTTTATTTTGGGATTGGCAGGCAAAATTTCTACCGAAGAAACAGCAAATCGTGTTTTGGAGGCATTGGATAAAAACAGGCAAGGAGTGTAATATGGCAACAAAGAATGAATTTGATTACATTCTGCGGCTGCAGTTGAGAGAGACTAGGGACGTGATCGCATTGCTGGAAAAGGGAGACGTTGAGGCGGCGATGGAGAGGTTGAAGAAAACGGAAGAAATCTTGGAGGAATCTTTGAGAGAGGGATGATATGTGGATCAAAAATGTCCGAATATTTACGGAAGACCGCAAATTTGTTCCCGGTGCGGTAGAAATCGAGGGGGAGCGGATCAAGCGGGTTTCTTCCTATTATAATAATGGAGAAAATGAAAAAATGGAGGGAGAAATCATCGATGGCGGGGGAGATATGCTTTTGCCCGGCCTGACCGACATCCATTTCCACGGCTGTCGGGGCTTCGACGTCTGTGATGGGACACAGGAAGCGCTTTCCGAGATCGCGAGATACGAGGCGAGCATTGGGGTGACGCAGATTTGTCCGGCGACGATGACTCTTGCCGAAGAAAGGCTCTGTGCGATTTTGTCCAATATGGCGGCCTTCAGGGAGTCGCAGCAGGCGAAAGCACATGGCGGAGAAGCGGATCTGGTGGGGGTCAATATGGAAGGGCCGTTCATCAGCTACGAAAAAAAGGGCGCGCAGAATGCTCAGTTCATCGTCCCCCGTTCCTTGGAGGTGTTTCGGAAATATCAGGAGAGCGCTGGAGGGCTTGTGAAATTCATCGCGATTGCGCCGGAGATGACGGACGAGAAATGCGCGGAGGGTAGAGCGGTGCTTTCCGCCGGGAATGGAGACGTTGTCGATGCACCGGAGCTGGCTGGCGAATCCGTGGAAGACTTCGTTCGAGGCGTGGGCGATTCGGCGGTGGTTTCGATTGCTCATTCGAACGCGGATTATGATGCGGCGAGGGCGGCGCTTCTGGCGGGGGCTTCGCACGGGGTTCATATGTTCAATGCGATGCCGGAATTTCTGCACCGGGCTCCGGGGATCGTGGGGGCGTTGTATGATGATGGAGATGCGACCGGGGAATTAATCTGTGACGGTATCCATGTCCACCCATCTGTGACCCGGAACACGCTGCGGCTGCTGGGGGACAGGAGGCTCATCCTGATCAGCGACAGTATGCGCGCGGCCGGAATGGACGATGGGCTCTACGAGCTGGGCGGACAGGAGGTGCGGGTGCGGGGGAACTTGGCGACGCTGACTTCGGACGGCGCGATCGCCGGTTCTGTGACGACACTGCCGGATTGCGTGCGGTTTGCGGTGAAGGAGGCGGGACTTCCGCTCGAAACAGCTATTGCCTGTGCCGCAGAAAATTCCGCCAGGC